>DATLAV010000114.1:0-3363 GCA_035527235.1 Patescibacteria group bacterium
CCTCCTCTCGGCTAAGGCGTGGCAGTACATGGGAGTGCAGCTAACGCCGGGGACGGATGAACTTGAGAAGGACATGGTGAAGGCCTCGACTGCGATCGACTGCGTGTCGTTCAGGGTTGGTAGGCTCGCGACGTTGCTGCCAGAGAGCGAGAGGGGAAAGATGGTAGCGATGGTGGCGGACCTCAAGATCAACTACGCCAAGCAGGCATAGCCGTATAACGAGGTTCGCTCTTTTCCACACCTGGCGTTTGATGAGGGGATCATTTAGCACAAGGTTTTTTGATGGGAGCTTGATCAGGCTGAGAAGATTATAGAAAAATGGGTTTGGAGGACCCTACAGGCCCTTTACCTTGTCGAGGAACAGCTTGCGCCTGTATAGAACTCCCATCACGTCGCCCGCCCTCTCAGGGGTGGTGTAGACGGGGATCCTCTGAGCCTCCATCACCTTCGCTGACTCGGGCTCGACGTCGGCCGCCGGGTCGATAACGATGACGGGCTTGTTGTACTTCTTGTAGGTGGCGATGAGCTGTCCGTTGAGCCATCCGATCATTCCCGACAGGTCCTCGGCGGCGACGTCGGGGAACATGGTCTTGAGTATTGCTGTGCCGAGGCCGATGGTGATCATGCCGTGGATCTCGGGCTGCTTGAGGACGATCTCCGGAGTCTTGAGGAAGCTGTTCATGTCGAGGCTGGCTGTGAGGTCGACTGGGTTCTTCGGGTTGCCGAAGGCGGGAATGACGCCTAGGACCTCCTGCTGGGCCTCCTCTGAGAGGGTGGGGATCTTCATGCCGTTCTGGATGAGGCGGTCGGCGGTCTCGACGGCGACCCCTCCGCTATTGCTCAGTATTCCGATGTTGCTCCCCTCGGGCAGCGGGCAGTAGAGGAGCCCCTTGATGTAGTCGAACATCTCCCCGGCGTCCCCGGCCCTGATGACACCGGCCTGCTTGAAGGCGGCGTCATAGATCTGGTCGCTGCCGGCGATACTGCCTGTATGACTGGCGGCGGCCTTGGAGCCCGCCTCGGTGACGCCGACCTTGATGACGACGATGGGCTTCTTGGGCGTGATCTCCTTAGCGGCCTCGTACCACTTGCGGCCATTCTTGAGGCCCTCGATATACATGCAGATGAGCTTGGTCTCAGGGTCCTCGCCGAAGTACCTGAGGTACTCGTAGCCCTTCAGGTCGGACTCGTTGCCGCTGCTGATGAAATTACCGACGCCCACTCCGAGCGCCGCCGACCTCAGGTAGAGCTGGAGGCCGTAGCCGCCGCTCTGGCTGATGAAGGCGACCTCCCCCTTCTCGCTCAGGAAGGGGATCATGAGGGCGCTGTACTTGGCGGGGCTGCTGGTGACGCCCATGCAGTTGGGACCGATGAACCTCATCTTCCCCTTGGAGGTCTCCAGTATCTGGGCGACCGCCTTCTTGCCCTCCTCGCCGGTCTCGCCGAAGCCGCTGGTGATGACGACGGCCCCCTTGAGGCCCTTCGCCACCATGTCATCGAAGACTGAGGGGACGAACCTCGCGGGTACCACGACGAGGGCAGAGTCGACGGGTCCGGGGACGTCCCGGACGTTGGCGTAGCACTTGAGGCCAAGTATCTCCTCGGCCTTCGGGTTGATGGGGTAGATGTCGCCCTCGAAGCCGCCCTTCTGGATGGCGGCGAGGAGCATGTAGCCCCATTTGAATGGGTCCGTAGATGCGCCTATGACGGCGACGCTCTTGGGCATGAGAATCTTGTCAAGGGCTTCCTTTGCTTCCATGTCATAAACCTTCTGAACGTTCAACAGTCAATGCACCCCTCTGTATATAAGATTATTATAGGAGGTCTTTATTAGAGGAAATTTGGCTAGCTTGTGCTGAACCCATGCATCTCTTGAAGCAGGACATGCTTTTTCTCTTGACTTTCGGAGATGAATGGAGCACGGGAACCTAAGGAGGGAAAGAATTCCAGGGGTCTCCGGTGTTGTATCTTGTACCCGTGCGAGCAAAGCAATGTATTTAAAAATAGATAGTGTACATAACCAATCGTCAGAGGATATCAAATATGGTTAAATTCCTAGATCTGGACTACTGGAAGCAAGTTGAGACTATCGCGAATAGCGATGAGGAGTTCAATATCAAGACGAAGGGATTCGTCGCCTCCTTCACATTCAAGGTCAGTGAGGGAGCAGACCGTCCCCCCGTGTACGTGAAATTCGACAACGGTCAGGTCACCGAGGTAAGGGCGTTGAACGAAGGGGAGAAGACGGACTTCACCCTTGAAGGGCCCTACGACGTCTGGACCCAGGTGAACAAGGGAGAGGTGGACGGCGCGAACGCCATAATGACACGAATGCTCCAGTTCAAGGGCAACATGAGCGCCATCATCAGGTACAGCAAGGCGTTCCTGAGGCTCTTCCAGCTGATGCAGGAAGTACCCGTCAATTACTAAACTGCTCATTTCAGTTTTTTTTATTTCTCCATTTTCTATATGGCTCTCCGTTGGGCAGTGAGGCGAAGGTTTATATTTAACTATGTTATACCTAACATAGTTAGGTATGTGTCCCCCGGATCCACGTGACGTGAAGAAGGGGGCGAGAATCAAACCGGTAGAGGTGAAAAGTATGATGCATAAACCAGGTAGGCACCCAATGGGCTTCCGACGCAGGCGCGAATTCATGTCCGTCGATGAAGAGATCCAGATGCTCGAGAAGGCGAAGGAGCACCTTGAAGCCCAGCTCAAGAACGTGAACGAGAGACTAGAGAAGCTGAAGGCCTAGCACGCATCCTCAGCATCCCTGTCTTTAACTCGTTTTTTTAAATTTTAAAGATCAAAGAGCGAATATATTTCACTTCTAGACATGAACTGAAGTCGTCGTCAGTTAGACTTCTTGGTCTTCTCTCCTTCACGATATTCCAGGTCCGAGAGCAGTTGAGTGGCGATAAGCTGGTATCCCCTCGTGTACGCTGATCCCTGTGCACCTCGGCACACTAAACTCCTTCATATAATGGCTCCATGGGATGTGGTGAGACATCGTATAATTCCCAAAAATGCTCTAACGAAATTTAAATAACAGCTACCTTATTCTCAAATGGGTGTTTATTTGCCATTCTGCGACCGATGCGGCTCGGAGATAGGGGAAGGGCAGAAATTCTGCCCAAAGTGCGGTGCACCGGTGAGATCCGAGGATTCAGTGGAAAGGAGAATACGTAGACAGGAAGACGCCTGCTTCGGGATCGACCAAGGACGTGACCCCCTGGGCATCCTAGACCTCGGCTTCTTCCTGTTGGCATTGGGGGTCGTCTTCCAGCTCAACCCCGACCTCTTCTCATCTCTGATCTCATGGATAGAGATGATGGCGGATCTGGAGACATTAGTGATGCC
>DATLAV010000115.1:0-22195 GCA_035527235.1 Patescibacteria group bacterium
ATGGTGACCTCCTCGGGCTCCTCCCACCAGATGCGGTCTATCTCCTCCTCGATCTCGTCCTTGACCTAGTGCCAGTCCCTCACTCCTGCTCCCTCCTCGCGATCATGGTGATGGGCTCGTGGGTCATGTAGTAGGCGTTCCAGACTGCCCTCCCAGCCTCCCTGAGCGATGGCATGTCTCCCTCGTCCACCCTCGCGACGACTGCCCCCCTCACGGAGACGGGCTCCGTGCATGGCCCGTAGTAGCAGCTGAGGCCGCCGTACCCCCCGAAGACGGAGTAGTTGATGCTCCCGGGCGGGATCTCGCAGAAAATCCTTATGTTCCTCCCCAGGCTCTCGCCTGTCCTGACCGGGTGCCTCGGGGGCCTCGCTTCCCCGCTGAACTCCTCCCCGGTCGAGACGGGGTGCCTGCAGAAGAACCTCACCGGCTCGCTGAGCCTCTCCCAGAGCGTTACGCAGAGCTCGGGCTCCTCTTCCTTGAGCAGCGTCGCTCTCACCGTCAGGTTTACGGACGGCCACTCGATGCGGATCCTCTTCGACATGGAGCCACGTTGACCTGTGCCCTAAAATCGTTTTCGCAGATTCAATGGGGATGGCTCTAGCTTCAACTGGCCTAATACTCATCCCCGTGGGGGTGTAAGACTTAACATGTCGCTAGGGTTACTTCCTCCCATGGTTAACGTGAAGGTCCCAGCGTGGGAGTGGTATGGTTGGAGGCCAGAAGAGCTCTACCTCCCCGAGGACTGGACGGTCCGAGAGAGCAGGATGGCCGGACACGACGCGAGGTCATTGACCCCCCAGGAGATAGCGGAGAGGATACAGGATCCAGTAGGCACCGCTCCCCTCAACGAACTCGCCAGGGGTAAGCGCAGGTGCGCCATCATCTTCGACGACATGACCCGGCCGACGAAGACATACCAGATGCTACCGGCGGTCCTGGACGAGCTTCACGCCGGGGGGGTCACCGATGATGGCATCGTCTTCGTTATGGCGACGGGCGCCCACTCGGGCAGGATGCTCTCCGACTTTGTGAAGAAGCTGGGCGCACAAGTGCCGGAGAGGTTCCTCGTCTTCAACCACTCCTGCTACGAGAACACAGTCGATCTCGGCGAGACCAGTTTCAGCACCCCCGTCCACGTCAACCGGGAGGTGATGAGCTGCGACCTGAAGATTAGCATCGGGGCCATGCTCCCCCACTTCGGTTACGGCTTCGGTGGGGGCTCCAAAATGTTGCTCCCCGGTGTCTCCGGCATCGACTCCATCACGGCCAACCACAGGATACAGGAGGGCACGGGACCGGGCTTGGTGAAGGAGAACATGAGGCGCCTCGACTCCGAGGAGGCGGCGAGGATGGCAGGCTTCGACTTCGTCGTCAATGCCTTCCTCAACGCGAACTGCGACGTTGCCGACCTCGTCTGCGGGGACGTCGTTGAGGCTCACAGGGCTGGCACGGTCATCGCCAGGGGGCACTACGCCACATCCGTCGTGGAGGACGCAGACGTCGTCATCGGCAACTGCTATCCCATGGCCAACGAGGGCTACAAGGCCTATCATCTCTGCGTCGAGTCCGTGAGGGAGGGCGGCGACATCGTCTTCCTCATCTACACGCCCGAGGGCTGCAGGGTCCACCACTACAACGGGCGGTTCGGATCGGACTACGGCGGCAGGGGCTGGAGGCCCGACGTCTACGTCAAGAGGCCTTGGAGGATGGACAGGATACTCGCCGTCTCACCCCACTTCACGAAGGTCGACGAGTCCTACTACGGTGGCGGCTCGACCTGGGTGAGAAAATGGAGTGAGGCCCTGGAGACGCTGGAGAAAGTCCACGGAAGCGACGCCACCATCGCCCTCTACCCGTGCGCGGCGATGCAGATCTCCGAGGGCAAAGCCGGGCAGGAATGAGGGCATAGACCCCCCTTTTCCCAGCATCTGACAACCTCTTTATGCAGGTTGGACAAGATACTCCCGAGGAGATAAAACGTGAGAATCGACGTCATTATGCTCATATCGGGCCTCGACGAGGAGGGTCTCAGGCTCCGTCAGGAGTCGGTGAGCTCCTACGCATCCCCGGAGACCGACGTGAGGCTCGTGATGACGAGGAACGCCCCGCCCTCTGTGGAGTCCCAGGCAGAGATGGAGCTAGCGGCCCCTGGCATCCTTGAGAGGGCCGTCCAGAGCGAGAGAGAGGGCGCCGACGCCGTCGTAATCTGGGGCGGCCACGACCCGTCGCTCACGGCCGCCCGCGAGCTCGTCCAGATACCAGTCCTGGGGCCCGGGATGGCCTCTATGTACTTGGCGTCGATGCTTGCGGCCCGGTTCAGCCTGATCGTCCAGCTCCCCGGCGTCGTTTCCATCGCGAAGCGTCAGGTCCACGAGCTCGGTCTTGAAACCCTTTGCTCGGGCATCTACAGCGTCGGCCTTCCCGTCCTGGAGGTCAGGAGGTCCGAGAGCTTCGAGAGGGTGAAGGAGACAGTGGTCCACTCCATCGAAGAGGGGGGCGCCGACGCCGTCTGCTTCGGTTGCATGGGCCTAAACGACCATGCCCAGCGGCTCATGGACGAGCTCTCGGTCTCCCATCCCGGGGTCGTCGTAATCCACCCCGGGGAGGCGGTGATACGCCTCGCGGAGCTGCTCGTTGAGATGGGCGTCTCCCACAGCAAGAAGAGCTACCCGAGCCCTCCGAAGGACGTCGAGTTCCCGGCCTAAACCTTGCTTCTGATGGCCTCTGCCACCGTTCTCCCGAAGACCGACGTGCCGTCTGAACTCCCGAGGTCCGGGGTCCGGACCTTTTCCTCACTGAGGACGGCGTCCACCGCCCTGTCAATCCCCCTCCAGGCCTCCTTCAGCCTGGCGTCGCCCCTCTTGTCGCCCATCCAGTTGAGCATCATCCCCACGGAGAGGATGATCGACGTGGGGTTGGCGATCCCCCTCCCCGCTATGTCCGGTGCCGAACCGTGGGTGGGCTCCGCGTAGCAGTGGTTGTCCCCGGCGTTGAGGGCGCCCGCGAGCCCCATGCTCCCCTGGATGGCCCCCGACATGTCGGAGAGGATATCACCGTACTGGTTGGGCATCACGGCGACATCGTAGAAGTCGGGTCTCATAATGGCCCAGTAGGACCATGCGTCGACTCATGCGTAGTTGGTCTCGACGTCTGGGTAACCCTCCGCCACCTCGGTGAACGTCTCCTTGAACAGGTCGTCGCCCTTGCACATCCCCCACTTGCAGACTCATGTAAGCCTCTTCTTCCCGTCGGCTGGCGCCCCCGGCCTCCCCTTGTAGTCTCCGCTCCTGGAGAGCTCGAAGCCGTACCTGGCGATCCTCTCGCAGCCCTTGCGGGTCTGGATGTAGTTGTCAACTGCCATCTCCGTCTCACCGCCCCTCCTCACGAAGCCCCCCACCTTCACGTACATCTGCTCCGTGTTCTCCCGGAGTATCACGTAATCGATCTCCCCGGGCTCCCTGCCCGCGAGGGGGCTCGCGACCCCCGGCCTGAGCCTGCAGGGCCTGATGTTCGCGTAGACATCGAGGTCCGGCCTCAAGTCGATGGGGAGGCGGGGACCCGGCAGCTTCCCAACCCACTCGGGCAGCCCCACGGGTCCCTTGAAGATGCCATCGACCTCGTAGAACAGTTCCTCGGTGACCTCCGGGTCCCAGCCCTCCTTCATCACGTGCCGGATGTAGTACTTGGCCCCGAACCCGAAGGGCCCGAGGATCTCCAGATCAATGTCGTAGACCTCCTCGGCCGCCCTCAGGGACGATCTCCTCCGCGATGCCGTCACCTATCAGGGCGAGGATCTTGTACTTCCTAGCCATTGGTAAATACCCCTAACTAGATGAAGGCGGATCGGCTTAAAGCGTGATTGTGGGAATGTTGAATTCAACGACGGCCTGGGCGTCGTACGATATGGCCTCACGGTACTCGAAGGACATCTCTAGTAGTGCAGTGTAGCCCTCCCCTCCGTCGCTCACCGGTTCACGGTGACAGTGAAGGGGATGCCCTGCTTGATACTCTGGGAGACGATGCAGTAGTTCTCGAAGATCTCGATGCACCTCTCGAGCTGCTTCTCGCTGCCCTCCGCCACCTCCGGCGTGAGCTCCACCCTAATCTCCCTGATCCTCCACCGCCCCTCCTCGTTCCTAGCGATGACGCCAACCGCCTTCGCCATGATGCCGCCTACCTCCACCTTCGACCTCTGAAGGCAGAAAAGGAGGCTTGCGCTCAGGCAGTTCGCGATCGCAGCCGCCAGAACCTTCGACGCGTTGGGACCAGAGCCCTTTCCCTGAGGCTTGGGCTCGTCCATGATGAGGTCGTCAACTTCGTCCATGCCGAAGTCGACCCTGAAGGAGAAGCCCTCCTCCATTGTCAACTTGACTTGGAACTCTCTTTCCTCAGACATATTAGTAACTCTTGATCGGCTATAAATAAGTTTGAATAGCTAGGGATCGTCCTCGTTATCTTCCTCGGCCAGTCTCTTCTTCTCCTCCCTCTCAAAGTAGTAGCCACCCGCGATGAGGGCCAGGGTGAGGCCGAAGAAGATCCAGAACGCCCACTCGATGGTGGGGTCTCCCGTGGTGACCACGGTGTATACGATGTAGATGTTGGCGATCATCGATATGACGCCGCCGATGTACATTAACGTCCACTGCCGGAACTCCAAATCGATCAACTCAGCGCCCCAGCGGATCGAATCCACCCCTGAGACACAGAAGATACCTCGTCACCGGGGCAACATATAGTTTTCCCATCTGGAAAGCCATATAGGCTGGGTGGATCCAACGTTCCCCCATGTCAGGTCTCAGACGGAAGGACAAGGAGATCAAGGACAGGGGTGAGGTCGAGGCGGTTCTCGCCGAGGCCGAGGTGGGAAGGCTGGGCACCTGCGTGGGCGGACGGCCCTACGTCGTTCCCCTCAACTTCGCCTACTCCGAGGGCAGCATCTTCTTCCACGGCGCCGTCGAGGGGATGAAGATGAGGAACATTTCTAGTAACCCGAGGGTCTGCTTCGAAGTGGACATCGCAGAGATCGTGCCCGCGGATAATCCGTGTGACTACAACTACAGGTACAGAAGCGTGGTAGTCAACGGCGTCGCTAGGCTCCTGGAGGGGCCCGAGGAAAGGCTCCGGGGGCTCAGGATCATCGTCGGTAAGTACGCTCCGGGGAAGGGCTCGGACGTCACGTTGGAGCGGATGGAGAGGATGAAGAGCCTCGCCGTCGTGGAGATCGAGATCGAAGAGATGGTCGGGAAGAGGAGCCCGGCTGACTAGAGGTAGCGCACGTACCTCGCCAGGATGGTCTCCAGCAGCCCGTCGAACTTTCCACTTAGCTCACGGACACTGGATCCAACTGTCCACTTCATTTTAAATACCCATCGTGCGATACCAATGGCGATTGTATGCCTAAAAACGAAGTAACGTCACCCGAGGAGTTCTACGGATTCAGGCTCGGGGACGACAGGAAGCTGGCTCGCTGGGACAAGATAGTCGAGTACTTCAACAAGCTCGACGGTGAATCTGACAGGATCAAGGTGGAGGAACTGGGGAAGACCACCGAGGGCAACCCCATGATCCTCGCCTACATCTCATCAGCTGAGAACCTCTCAAAACTGGACGGGTACCGGGAGATGAGCTGGAAGATCGGCCACCCCCGAGGGCTCGGCGAGAAGGAGGTCGAGGAGATCTTGTCAAAGGGGAAGACCGTCGTCGCCATGACGATGAGCATCCACGCATCCGAGATAGGGGGCACCCAGATCTCATCCGAGCTCGCATACGACCTCGTCACCAAGGAGGACGAGCTCACAAAGAAGATCAGGGAGAACGTCGTCTTCCTCCTGTTCCCGTCGGCGAACCCCGACGGCCAGATCATGGTCACGGACTGGTACTACAAGAACCTGGACACCGAGTACGAGGGCACGGGCCTCCCGTGGCTCTACCACAAGTACGTGGGCCACGACAACAACAGGGACGCCCTTACCCTGACCCAGGTGGAGACCAAGATGATGAGCCATGTCATACTGAAGGAGTGGTTCCCCCAGGCCTACCTGGACCATCACCAGATGGGCCATACCGGTGCCCGGTTCTTCATCCCGCCCAACGCCGACCCCCTCAACGAGGTCGTCGACCCCATGGTCTGGATAGAGCAGAGGCACTACGGCAGTCAGATGCTCATCAGGATGGAGTCGGCGGGCATCGCCGGCGTCGAGTCGGCGGCGAGCTACCCGGCGGACTTCATGCCCGGGTTCAGCCTCGTCTTCCCATGGTTCGGCATCTGCGGGATGTTCACCGAGACGGCGAGCGCCAAGCTGGCAACGCCCGTCTACGTCCACTACCACCAGCTCGGACCCAGTAGCAGGGGGCGGCCGGAGTATAGGCCCTCCAACAAGATGCAGCACCTCTGGAAGGGCGGGTGGTGGCACCTCAGGGACATCCTGGAGGGCCAGAAGGTCGCCTCCATGGCTACCCTCGAGGTCGCTGCGAACAACAGGGAGATGATCCTGAGGAACATGTACGCAAAGGCGACGAAGGCGGTTGAGCGCGGGGGTTCGGAGGCGCCCTACGCCTACATCGTCCCCGCGAGGCAGCATGACCCCCTGACGGCGCTGAAGCTGCTGGGGACCCTGAGGGAGATGGGGGTCGAGGTCCAGGTCGCCAAGAAGCCCTTCACTGTTGGGAGCGCCTCCTACCCGGCCGGGAGCTACGTCATCTTCGTCGGCCAGACCGCGAGGGCGTTCATCACCAGCCTCCTGGGCAGGACCCACTACCGGGACAACCCCTGGGTGCGCAATCCCGACGGCACGCCGATGACCAACTACGACTTCGCCACGATGACCATGGCCGAGTTCAAGGGCGTCGAGGTGATCGAGGCAGACGAGATGGTGGTCGGCGACTTCAGGCAGCTCGACGAGGTGGAGTGGCCCGCCGGCGGAGTCGTCGGCGAGGGGAAGAGTGGCTATCTGCTCGACACCCGGCTCAACGACTCCTTCAAGGCGGTGAACCTCCTCCTCAAGAAGAAGGTCGAGGTCCAACGGGTGAAGGCTCCCACGGAGACGGCCTCAGGCGCCCTCCCCGCGGGAGCATGGTACGTTCCCAATAAGAGGGGGGTTGAGAAGAAGATCGCCGACGTCGCCGCGGAGATCCACGTCGAGTTCATATCCGTCGACGAGAAGCCTGAGGAGACGCAGCCTGTCAAGAAGCTTAGAGTCGCCATGTACCAGAGGTATAGGGGTGGCAACATGGACGAGGGCTGGAACAGGTGGCTCATGGAGCAGTACGGCTTCGACTACACCACCGTCAGGGACGACGAGGTGAAGGCGGGGCTCAAGGGCAAGTATGACGTCCTCATCCTGCCCAGCGACGCCCCGGCGCTGATCACCGGGGACAAGATCGAGGAGTACTACGAGAAGCAGTACAAGGGCCGCATGACGCCCCCCAATTACCCGGAGGAGTACAGGAGCGGCATCGGCGAGGAGGGCGTCACCAAGATAAAGGAGTTCGTCGAGGCTGGCGGAACCCTCCTGACGCTGAACGCGGCGACCGAGTTCGCCATCGACAAACTGAAGGTGCCCGTCATCAACACCGTGAAGGACGCGAAGCCCAAGGAGTTCCACTGCCCTGGGTCCACCCTGTGGACAGACATCGACAACGGCCACTCATTAGCCTACGGGATGCCCGAGAAGGGGCTGATCGTTATGAGGGGGAAGATGGCCTTCGCCGTGAAGCTTGGCTCAAAGGGCGAGGACCTCAGGGTCGTCGTCAGCTACCCGGAGGAGAGAATTATGCAGAGTGGCTGGCTCATCGGCGAGGAGAAGCTGGCCCGAAAGGCCGCCATGATAGAGGCCGTGATGGGAAAGGGGAGGGTCGTTCTCTACGGCTTCGCGCCCCAAGCGAGGGCCCTCACCGACGCCACCTTCAAGCTGTTCTTCAACGCCCTCTACTGACCCTTTTTTCACCTTTCCTTTTTACTGGATCGGGACTCCCCGCAGAGAGCGATCTGAATCAATACTCATAGGGGAGAAGAGATGGATCGGGTGTCTAGGTCTCCCGCATCTCGGTGTAAGGCGCGATCGGGGAGAACATCTCCTGCTTTGCCCTGCAGATGGGGCAGACGTAGGGGGGCTCGTCCCTGAACGTGACGTAGCCGCAGACCTTGCAGAAGAACAGCCGGCGGCGGGTCTCCAGCCCCGAGACGAAGGTGGCCTGCTCCCCCTTCTCCTCTGGCACCTCGAACCCGAGTCCGAACGCCCTGACCTGCCTCTCCATGGGCCTCCTCTCGGGGATGGACTTCATCTCCTTGCTCTCGAATGTGGCGTCGTCGACATAGAGGCTACAGTAGCAGGCACCGTGCTCCTGGACGTCGGTGTCCCTGTAGTCGCAGGGGCAGATGATGTCCCTGTCGACATTGAAGATGCCTGTCGCCATCCTGCATGGGCACGACGGGTAGCCGTAGCGCTCCTCGGTCTTGCTCAGACCCTCCAGGAGGTCGTCGAGGAAATCGGGCACCGGGTTCAGGCGATATCCATGAGCCCTCGCGTCCGCCTCAGCCCTCTTCCTGGCCTGCTCTACGCCGCTCAGAGGTTGAGAACCTCCTTATACTTCTCAGGTTTGAAGCCGCTGATGAGGGTCTCGTCGTCGATGATCGCCAGGGGAAACCCCAGGGGGGCCTTCCGGGTCTTGAGGTCTTGGATCGCGGACTGACGCTCCTCTGAGGTGCAGGTGTCGATGTCCATATACTCGTACTCGACGGCGTTGTCCTTCAGGAACTGCTTGGTCTTCTTGCACCAGCCGCAGGTGCTCAGTGTGTAGAGGAAGACCTTGTGCCCCCTCTTGGAGCCTTCAACTTTGACGACCATCATACAATCAAAACCTACTGAACTTTGTTTTAAAAAAGGCGTTGTCATGTATAAATGATGAGTAGACCAGAAGATCAAGGCCGCCATTCCAGTTGCAGACTACGTGGATCACTTTGCCCCTTCTTCAGGAGATTTTCCAAGCCTGAGCATGCATTTCGCCATTCTGACGAAGAACCTCATGTTTAGCGCGAGATGGAGCAGCAATATCACGGCGAAAGTCAGGCTGGAGTAGGTGTGGATGTCGCTCCAGACGAGCCTTGTCAGGCCCAGGAGGACCGACTGCCCCGTCTGCCTCCCGCGGGGGAGGGCAAGCCAGAGCACCAGCCCTGTCACCAGGGAGGTCATCATCGTGAGAGCCATGCCTGCGTCGACCATTACCTTGGACGTAAATCTGTTCATGCTTATGTACACTTTTGACCTGAACGGCGGGATTTTAGGCATGCCCCAATACGGAACGGAACAACCGTCCCAGTTCTCCCTCATAACTGAACTTTTATCGTAATACGAAGACTCTAGGATGAAGGATCATGGGTAAGGAGAAAGTTTACGACGGTTACAAGGCCTACGGCTACCTCAAGGCCGGGTTTGACTACAAGGAGTATAAGCTCTGCAAGGAGTTCGACCGGGTTCCCCCGTGCTTCGTGCCCCTCTCAAAGTCCGAGGAGGAGAGGTTCGAGGGGTTCGTGGAGAGGAGTGTCCTCATCGACCTCCACGAGCATCCCGTGCTCTGGCCCGAGGACATGAGCCAGGCGATGGAACTCCAGGAGCAAGGCAGGGACTTCGCCGCCTACGAGGCCCTGAGCAGGAGCCGCCTCGACTGCGTCTTCGACAACCTCATGGACGGAACCGCCTACGTCACCAGCTACAGCGGCTGGAAGTGGAACGACGTGATCCACGACATCGGCGTCCGCCTCAGCGACCTCCACCATCAGTCCATGGTCACCCACTGCAGGTCGGTCGACGACATCAAGCACGCCGCGGAGAACGGCAATGTGGCTCTCGTGGTCTGCTTGGAGTCGGCGACCCCCATCGAGAACGAGCTGGACCGCGTCGATGTCCTCCACGGCATCGGCGTTAGGAGCATGGGGATCTGCTACAGCGAGTCCAACATGCTGGGAGGTGGAATGGGGGAGGCGTTAAAGGACTCGGGGCTCACCGACTTTGGCTACGACGCCGTGAAGAGGATGAATAGGGTGGGGATACTCATCGACGTCGGCCACACCAACGACAGGACCGCAATAGATACCATCGAAGCCTCCGACAAGCCCGCTTACAACAGCCACAGCGGCCCCGCCGCCATCGCTTGGGGCCACACGACGAGCGACGAGGTGCTCCAAGCCTTCGCCGAGAATGACGGCCTCATCGGCGTCGGCGGCGCAGGCAGGGGGTTGCGCACCAAGAAGCACCCCGTCGGGAGTATCGAGAGCTACATGGAGTGCGTCGAGTACTGCATCGACCTCATGGGCATCGACCACGTTGGCTGCGGGCCTGACACCCTGTACGGCGACCATCAGGGCCTCTACAAGTACTGGTTCGCCAGGAGGCTGGGGCACCACAGCAGGCCTGAGCGAGTCAGGGGAGAACCCCTCCCGATCCCTCCGGGAGTCGAGGACCCCGGATACGTGAAGGGCTTGGAGAACCCCAACGAGTTCATCAACATAGCCCGCTGGATGATCAAGAACGGCTACTCTGACGAGGAGACCGCCAAGGTCATCGGGGGCAACGCCCTGAGAATGCTTGAGAAGGTCTGGTGAGACCCCCTCTACCATTTTTCTCCATCAGTATCGTAGAAAATTAAGCACTTCAGCTCTTGTTGAACAGGATTCGGTACCAAGCCCTCATGTAATGAGGTTTCTCACCCCCTGTCGACTCATAGAAATCCGGGTAGCCATCATAGTTGACGGCCTCCTCCTCGGAGGCGCCCTCGGCGATCAGCTTCACCATCACGCGTCTCGTGGCCTCGAAATATGCGAGCTGGGTCCTGACCTCCTCCTTGTCGCACGGTTGGCCGTGACCCGGTACTATGATGTCGACGTCCCTCTCCAGCATCTTCCTGAACCCTCCGATCCAAGCCTCGGGGCTCGCCGTCGGGTCGCCCGCCCAAAGGAAACTCTTAGGGACGATGAGGTCTCCGGCGAAAAGTGTCCTGTCCTCTGGCACGTGGCCGACGATCTCGCAGTCCTCGAAGGTCGGGCTGCCCAACACGTGGTCGCTGTGCATGTGGGTGAGCAGCAGGTGGGTCACGGGCTTGTCAGTGACCGACTGAATGCTTGCCCGGAAGTCCCTCCCCGAGGCCGGGAACTGGGCGTCCACGGCTGCCACCCGGTCATCCAAGACGATGACGCCAACGTTGCCACCAGTCTTTCCCTCACAGTTGGCGTAGACATTCTCTGAAATCTTGTCAAGCCTCATGAAGAATACCGGTGAAACCTACGCTGATCAGAATTTAAATTCCCTGCTCCGACGGTGAGGTCACCACGGTGATGGGGGGAAACGCCATACGGCTCCCCTAGAGGGTCTGGTAAAACTCTTCCCCCTAATCATCTCTTTATAGCTAAACAGGTATCGATTTCTCCATGGTAGAGCCTTACTGGGAGTTCGTCAGCCAACTTGAGACTGCGGCCATCGACTTTCCCGGCTTCATGGGCGTCTCGGTGAAGGACCTTTCCACGGGGGACGAGCACCACATCAATGGGGACGAGCGGTTCCTCGCCGCCAGCTCCATCAAGGTGCCCATTCTCATTGAGCTTTTCAGGAAGGCGGGGGCGGGAGCCGTCGACCTCGACGAGGGGATCACCGTGTCGGACGAGGTCAAGGTAGGTGGTACTGGGGTGCTCAAGGAGTTCGGGGACGGCACTGCCACCCTCTCCATAGGCGACCTCGCCTCCCTCATGGTCACCGTGAGCGACAACACTGCCACGAACATCATCATCGACATCGTGGGCTTCGACGACGTGAACGCGCTGCTGGAGGGCATGGGCCTCACGACGACTAGGCTCCTGAGGAAGATGCAGGACAGCGTCGCGTCATCCCAGGGAAGGGAGAACTACGCCACGCCCCGGGAGTTCATGGCGATGATGGATCGCCTCTACTCCAGCGAGGGGCTGGACCCCTGGGTCTGCGAGAGGACGCTGGAGTACCTGAGCAAGCCCAAGACGACGGCCATCAACCGGCTGCTCCCATACAACCTCCGGGTCGCCAGCAAGTACGGCAACATGAGAGACTCCTACAGCGACATCGGGATCGTCTACCACCCGGAGAGGCCCTACATACTGGCGGTCATGGCTAGGGAGATCCCGGAGGACGACATCAGGAAGCAGGGGATCATCGATGAGATCTCGAAGATCTCCAAGATGACATACGACCACTTCGACTTCCTCTCCTGAACGAATAAAGTAAATAAGCCACGGCCGTGACAGTCTAGACGATGGAGTCCCGTAGTAGGACATTTGCGGTTCAGGTCGTCCTCGCCGTCATTATGGTGACCGCGATGGCATGGGGGACCAGCTACAACTGGCCCGACTTCGTCCACGTAAGGCACGGGCTTCCCCTCACCTGGGGAGTTCACACCTTCGTCACCATTGTGGGGCCAGTCGACTCGTGGAGCGTCAGCACTCAGAACTTGATCCTGGACCTCGTCTTCTGGGTCGGATTTTTACTCTTGGCCCCCTTCTTACTCCGGATCGTCGAAAATCGAGGATTCTGACCCCTCTTCGAAGGTCTTAATACGCCGCGGGCATTAGTGGACAATGTCAGGTGAAGTTTATGAACGCCTCCAAGGCTCTCATGGAGATGCTCAAGGGCTATGAGGTCGAGCACGTGTTCGGCCTCCCCGGGGAGACCACCCTCAACTGGTACAAGGAGTGGAGGGACTACCCCGAGGTCCGTCACGTCCTCGCCAGAGACGAGCGCAGCGCCGCCTTCATGGCAGACGGATACGCCAAGACCAGCTTCAAGCCCGGGGTCTGTGAGGGACCCAGCGTCGGGGCCACCCACATGCTCCCGGGCGTTGCGGAGGCTTACAAGGCCTCGGTCCCCATGGTGGTCTTCACGTCGGACATACCCCTCCACCTGGAGAAGCGGAACATGCTCACCGGCATCGATCAGACAGCACTCTTCACGGGTGTCACCAAGGAGACGATCACCGTCACGGAGGCCTCAGAGGTCCCCAACGTCATCAGGAGGGCGTTCAGACTCGCCACCACGGGGAAGCCCGGCCCCGTTCACATCAGGCTCCCAATGGACGTCCTCGGGGCGGAGGTAGATGAGCCCCTCCTCCACGTACAACGCGACTTCATCAAGTATCCAGGGCACAGGCCCACCGCTCAGGACAACAAGGTGATGGAGGCCGTCAGGCTGCTGGAGGCGGCCGAGCGCCCCGTCATCGTATGCGGTCAGGGAGTCCTCTGGTCCCAGGCCTGGGATGAGGTGCAGACTCTAGCTGAACTCAATGACATCCCGGTGGGCACCACGATAAGCGGGAAGGGGAGCATGCCTGAGACCCACCCCCTCAGCATAGGCGTGACGGGGGCGAGGGGCGGGACGACCCTCTCCAACAGGATCGTCTCTGAGGCCGACGTCATCCTCTACGTGGGTTGCAACACCGACTCGGCTAACACCGACAAGTGGACGATCCCACCCATGGACACCGAGGCGAGGATCCTTCACTTGGACGTGAGTGAGGCCGAGGTCGGGAACAGCTATCCGACGGATGTCGTCATGATAGGGGACGCGAAGGCGACCCTCAGACGTATGATTGAAGTCTCCAAGGCAAGGGAGGGGAGTCAGGAGATACCCAGACTTGAGGCCATCAGGAGGCAGGCCGAGGAATACGCCGCCTACCTCGAAGACCTCTCCAGATCAGAGGAGAAGCCGGTCCACCCCGTGCGCTTCATCAGCGAGCTGACCCGCGCCCTTCCCGACGAGCACGTGCTCTTGGTCGACGTCGGCGTCAGCGCCATCTACACCTCCACATTTTTCAAGGTGCCGAGGGCCGGAAGGAGCGTCCTGTTCAACTACGCGATGGGGGCCCTCGGATACGCCCTCCCCGCGTCGATAGGCGCCCAGTGCGCTAGGCCCGAGAGCTGCGTCGTCACCTTGGTGGGAGATGGCAGCTTCGGATTCACGGCGGCCGAGCTGGAGACTGTGAGCAGGATGGGGGGCAACAACAACATCATTCTGTTCAACAACAGCGCCTTCGGCTGGATCAAGGCGGCGGTCAGCTTCAGCCACGGGCCCGAGTACGCCGACTTCGCTACCAACTTCAAGGAGGTTGACTACCCGAAGATCGCGGAGGGTTTCGGTCTGAAGGCATATCAGGTGAACGGGCCGGCGGAGCTAGGGGCCACCCTGAGGGAGGCCTTCAGCCTAGATGAGCCCACCTTCATAGAGCTCAAGGTGCAGCCGGAGAACGAGCTTGCCCCACCGGTGCCGTCTTGGATGAGGAAGGCCGAGAGCCTCGGAGTCAGGCACGTTCGCTGACGCTCCGCACTCTCCATGTCAATTACATCGCGCACTCAGATTGAAGAAAGGGGAAAATAATGTGTGTCTTCAGCCTTCCTTGGACAGCACCTTATACCAGGTCCTAAGGGAGCGCGCCATCCTGTCCCCGGTGGACTCGTAGAACTCAGGGTAGCCATCGTAGTTGACGGCCTCCTCCTCAGAGGCGCCCTCAGCGATCAACCTCGCCATCGTGCTCTTGGCGGCCTCGAACCAAGCGAGCTGGGTCCTTATCTCGTCCTTGTCGCAGAGGGGGCCGTGACCTGGCACGATGGTATCCACGTCCATGCCCAGTATCCTCTTGAACGCCTCGATCCAGTCGTCAGGGCTCGCTGTCGGGTCGCCTGCCCATGGGAACGTCTTCGCGAAGACGAGGTCCCCCGCGAATAGTGTTCTATCCTCGGGCACGTAGACGATGGATGAGCAGTCCGAGTGGCCGCCTGTGTTGATGACTTCAACGCCATCCAGTCCGTATCTATCCTTGAATGTTTTCGTGGGTAGCACGATCTTGAGGTCCTCAAAGAGCCAGGCCCTCTCAGGTTGGGTCACCTTGATATCTTCCAGCATCTTCTCCAGGTTGCCGGGGGCCCACTCCGTGCGGAGGCTCTCCTCCATCTTCTCCTTGAGCCTCACGTGGCTGACGATCTCGCAGTCCTCGAACGCCTGGTTACCGAAGACGTGGTCCCCGTGGACGTGGGTGAGTAGAAGGTGGGTGACAGGCCTGTCCGTGACTGACGGTATGCTGGCACGGAAGCCCTTCGCTGAGCCCGGGTACTGGGCGTCGACGGCGATGACCCGGTCTTCCAAGACGACTATGCCCACGTTGCTCCCGGTCACACCGTCGCAGTTCGCGTAGACCCGCTCCGAAACCTTGTCAAGCTCAATTAGAACACCGGTCTAAATAACCGTCAGGCCGTATAAAATCATTGGGAACGTTCGCCTAATTCCCTCTCTCACTTCACCGCATATAGAAAAAGGATAGGGAATCGGGTAGCAGTGTAGTTAACCTTAGTATCTCCTGCGGCCACGACCGCCGAAGCGGTCTCTGTCGCGTCCAAAGCCCCTTGGCTGCTCGAACACTTTGCTCGAGAGGTTGTTGTCGAGGTTTACGTCCTCGAACGGGGCCTCGTCTAAAACTTCGTAACTGCCATAGCGTCCCAGATTGAGACGCATTGAGCCTCGGAAGAGGTTGATGTAGGCGTCCTTGATGTTGAGTATCGTGTCTTCCTCGATCGCGTCGAGGACATCGTCCCAGAGGGTCAGGTAGACACTACCGGTTTCATCCGCAACGAGAGCCTCCGCGACCCGGTGGGTGGACATGTCCTTCCTAGACGTGACCTCCCTCACCTCTGTCTTGGAAATGACTTTGACGACTGTGTAAACTCGCCTAGAGTATGAGGTCAGATCTCCGACCTTAATCATCTCGCCTTCCTTTTCATCGGTCGTTGACATGTTGTTCGCACTCAGTTTGCGAGCGAAAAACAGACCGTGGACAATATAAGGATTGTCATATGCGTATTTCGAAGCCATAGCCCCGAGTCCGACGAAATCTCAACACGTTTGCCTCATTTATCCAATTAAATTGGACCTGAAACCGGTTCTCAGCACCTCAATTAACCTAAGCTTTAAGTGTTTACGGGTTAATTTTACGTTGGCATGTCCGACAGAAGCATAGTATACATCGGAAGCAAGCCGGTCATGAACTACTGCCTAGCGGTCATGAGCTCACTGCAGAGCGATGGCGATACGGTAACCCTCAAGGCGAGGGGTCGCGCCATCAGCACAGCGGTGGACGTGGCCGAGGTAACCAGGAACAGGTTCCTAAATAACCTCGCCGTTGATCACATCGAGATAGGAACAGAAGAACTCGAGTCAGCGGAAGGACAGATGAGGAACGTGAGTACAATCTCGATCGTGCTCAAGAAGAGCTGAAGAACCTAGTTCCCACCGTAGTTCATGGAGAAGACATGCAGCGTCTTCCCGGAAGAGTCCCCTTTCTTAATTATTATTTTAAATTTTTACACCAAGCCACCTCAATTTAACTTGTCCTAAGACAGGATGTGTCCCACGCTCATCTAGTCTTGAGCACTCTCTTTTCAGGTGGCAGCTTCTCCGAGGCGTATCTGAGTATGAGAGAGGGGGCCTCCGACCTCCAACGTAGGAGGAACTCCCTGACCTCCTCGGGGTGCTCCTTGGAGGCCTCCTTGAGGAGCCATCCCACGCCCTTCTGGACCATGTCGTCGCTGTCCCTCATAAGGCGGTCGGCGATCGTGAAGGCCTCTTCCAGCATATCACCCTTCCTCGCTATGGGGACGAGTGAGACGGCTGAGGCCCTCCTCCTCCACCTGTTCTCCGACTCCGTCCATTCAAGGAGGCGTCTCCACAGGGCGGGGTCAGCCCTCACGGTCTCGGCGATGAGCCATGTGCAGAGACTGTCCGTGTTCGCCCAGTTAGTGATGTCGTCTACCCAGCCGTCGAAGACATCGAAGTGTTCAGGCGTCAGGTGTCGGGAGAACCTCTTAACGAGCCTTATGCCTACCGAAACCTCATCCATTATCCTAGATCTGACGAGCTCGTTAGCAACTTGGATGGTCGCATGCAAGTCCCCCTTGATCCTTGGGTAGAAGTGGTTCGCTATCTCCTTCTCTGCCTGGCTGGTGAGGCCGTGAGTCTCGATGGGCTCCCGGAAGTATCTCCTCACCTTCACGGCGTGCTCGGGGCTAGCGTTTTCCCTGATCTTGGCCCTGATCTCCTCGACGAGACCTACGCTCATAGGTCTCTCATTGGCTGGGTCGTATATGAGGATGGATACGTTCCTAAGACCATGTCATCGACGGATTAGATGGCTCCTGCGCGCCTGAGCTCCTCTATCTCCTCCTCCGAATAGCCTGCGAGGGTCCCCAGCACCTCCTCTGTGTGCTCCCCGAGGGTTGGGGGAGGGGTTGTGAGGCTGCACGGTGTCCCCGAGAGCTTGAGGGCGGGGCCGATCTGCTTGATGGTCCCGGCCTCGGGGTGCTCCATCTCGGCGAGCATCCCCCTTTGGAGGACTTGGGGGTCGCTGAAGATCTCGTCCAGGGTGTAGACCGGGGCGCACGGGAAGCCCAGCCCCCTGAGGGCCACCAGCCACTCGTCCCGGGGCCTCCTCTCAAACACCCCTTGCAGGAGAGGGATCAGGGTGTCCCTGTTCTCGACCCTGTCGTCCGCCGTGGCGTACCTCGGATCGTCCTTGAGCTCACTTAATCCCATGCCATCGCAGAGCATGCCCCATAGCCTGTCGTTGCCCGCGGCTATGAGGATGCCCTTGCCGTCCCCTGCCACGAAGGCCTGGTAGGGCACGATGCTGGGGTGGGCTGATCCGTATTTGGGGGGCGGGGTTCCTGTGGCGAAGTAGTTTCCGGCCATGTAGGTCATCCAGGAGATCGAGCCATCCAGCATCGAGACGTCGAGGTGCTGTCCGACGCCCGTGGCGTTCCGGGCCTGGAGGGCGGCGAGGATGGCGATGGTCGCGTACATCCCGGCGCCGATGTCGGTGATGGCGACCCCGATGCGGACGGGGGGGCTGTCTGGCTCCCCTGTGATGCCCATGAGACCGCCCATCCCCTGTATGATGAGGTCGTAGCCGGGCCACTTGGCGTAGGGGCCAGTCTGGCCAAAGCTGGAGATGCTGCAGTAGATGAGGCGGGGGTTCACCTTCCTCAGGGTCTCGTAGTCGGCTCCCAGCCTCTCGGTGACGCCGGGGCGGAAGTTCTCGAGGAGGACGTCGCACTTCCCAGCTATCCTGTGCAGCGCCTCCCTAGCCTCCTGCTTCTTGAGGTCGAGGGTGATGCTCTTCTTCCCCCTATTTATGGAGAGGAAGTAGCTGCTGACGCCGTTGACGTAGGGCGGGTAGGCCCGGGTGTCGTCTCCCCTGCCGGGCATCTCGACCTTGATGATCTCGGCTCCGAGGTCGGAGAGGGTCATGGAGCAGAAGGGGCCCGCGAGGACCCTACTGAGGTCGAGGACTCTTATCCCTTTGAGGGGGGGATCTGCCTTAGACTTGGACATGATTGACTAAGGAGTCTGATCCCGTTTTAGATTTTAGGCTGTCAGGGTTCATCCAGGTGGATCTTCTCCAGGCATAGCTCCTCGGCTGTTTCCCTGACGACCACAGTCTCCAGCTTGAGCCTGGGGTCGAAGCGTGCGAGGGTGGCCCTAATGGCGGGGAGGGTGAGGTTGGTACACAGGCCGCCCAAGAAATATCCACAGTCGATGCCGACGTCCAGGAAAGCCTCGTAGAATGGGCATCGAGCCACGCGGAATGTGATAGAGGTCTCGTCCCTCCTGTGGACCTCGACCTCGGCACCTGCGTCCTCCATGAACGCCCTGTACACCCGTACGCCTGCCTCGAGGGGGGGCGTCCCTACGGGAATCTCCCTCCTGAGCTCACGTTCGATGACGTCGGCCTGGCCCTCGATGGCCTTCTCCAGCATCTCGATGGTTGGGTCAGTGCCCAGCTCCTTCACTACCTCGATGAAGAATAGGACGAGCAGGGTGTAAGAGCGACGTATACCCTTATACATGCGTCAAATACTGAGGTTCGCGGGTTTAAGGGATTTCATGGATAGTGTCAGGGAGCTCCTAATGTAGCGAGAGTGTTGACGAAGCCCTCGATCTTCTCGATCCTTGCGTCGCCTTCTCTCTCCTTGCCGATGAGGCTGAGGGTCGCCACGGGGGCTCTTTCCAAGAGCTCCTCCATGGGCTCGAATACGGACTGTGGATCGTTGCCGTCTCCGGTGAGGATGAATGCGGCTTCCTTGATGGCGTCTCTGTGCTCGGTGATATACGCCCTCATGGGGCTGGACATGTTGGATGCCCAGATGGGGGTGCCGAGGACCACCAGATCGTACTTCGCGGGATCTTTTACGGGGGGTAGGAGCTTGGGGAGCGCCTTCCTCGTCGACTCCATGCCGGACTTGATCCACCCGATGGGGCCGGACCTCCCCCTCGCTTCCCTGATCTCATCAAGGTCTGCGGAGAGTTTCTCCGCTACCTCCTTCGCGAGCTTCCTCGTTCTGCCGCTTCTTGAGAAGTAGACTACGAGAGTATTCATGTAGAAATTTTTGGTATCTCTGTTGAAAAAGCCTTCTCTACCTGGTTTGGAACCTGATCGTTTCGCATGTGAAATTGGGGTGGGTTACCTCTTCAGCTCTGCGACGTATTCCTCGACCTCCGTTAGGAGGGTCTTGCAGTCGAACACGGCGCCGCCCTTGATAGTCCACCTGACGCCGCCTCTGTAGACCACCTTGGTCCTATCCTGGGAGTACCTTGGGACGCCTGTGCCGTACATCACCTTGAAGTTGTCGAGGGGGTTGCCGTCGACGATGGCGATGTCGGCGGTGAAGCCCTTCTGGACGCCCCCTGCGAGTTGGTTTAGGCCCATGGAGGCTGTGGCGTTGGTGGTGGCCATCTTGACGACATCGATGGGGTGGAAGCCGGCCTCCTGGAGGAGCTCCAGCTCCCTGACGATGGAGAAGCCGTAGAGGGTGTACATGAAGCCGCAGTCGGTGCCGGCGGTGATGACTCCCCCCATGTCCGAGTAGGCCTTCAGGTACTTCATCCAGATGCGGTACTTCTGCTTCCAGGCTATCTCGTCGGCGGTCCTCCAGTTGAAGTGGTAGGTGGCGTGGCTCGCGGGGTTGGGCTCCCATCCCTTGAGGAGGCCGGGGGCGGTGTACCTGTCCAGCCACTTCCAGCGGCTGATGAGGTCGTACTCCCTGTTGATCTCGTAGACCACCATGGTGGGGTCCCAGACGGTGCCGTTCTCGATCATGGTGTCGAGGACGTAGAGGACGTCGTCGGGGTACTGGTCGGCCTCGGTCCAGACTTGGCCTGACCAGCGGAAGCGGTCCACCTCGTCGGAGTAGTTGTAGTCGGGGGGGAGGCTCTGGCTGCCGGGGATGGCAGCCTGGGGGATGCCATATGTGTGCTCTAGGCTGAGGTAGTCGGGGACGGCCTGGGAGGCCGATACGGCGTCGAGTTCGCTGCTCTGGGGGATGTGAACTGCGATGCCTGCCTTCATGTCCAACTCCTTGACCTCCTCACCCATGGCGGCGAGGATCTCGGCGGTGATGTTGGAGCGGGGGATCATCTTGACGCCGTCGGTTCCCAGCTTGTTCAGCTTGTGAACCGCCTCGCGGCCCTCGTCTCCCGTCGTGATCTCCCCTGTGGTGCCCATGACGACGATGCGGGGGGCTACCATCTCGTTGCGTTCGCTGAGCCTCCTGTGCTCGATGAGCTTCTCGTCGGTGCCGAAGCCGCAGGTCCTGATGGTGGTGACGCCGTGGGCGAGGAAGAGCTTGTAGGCGTACTCTGGGGACTGGGGTCCGCACTGCGCCTCCCTGAAGGGGACGTGAACGTGCATATCGACGAGGCCGGGGAGGGCATACATGCCGGCGGCGTCGATCTCGACGTCGCCCTGGGGGCGCTTGAAGCCGGGGCGGGAGGCGGCTCCCGGGGTGACGCTGACGACGTCGGTGATCACGTCGCCCTCGATGGCAATGTCGGCGGGGCCGTAGGCGGGTGTTCCCCTGCCGTTGACGACGTTGACGTTCCTGATGACGAGGCTCTCGTACTTCTGGCCTTTGGTGGGTCCTGACATGGGTTTTACGGGGTTTTCCCATGATTATATCTCTTTGGGGGTGCGCGTCGGTGGGTGGTTATAAGGTTTTTTTTGTGGGGTTGTGGTGGCGGTGTAAAGGGCTTGGGTTTTTCGTTGTCTGGTTCACTGTCCGCTGAGGGGGTGAACCTTCAGCGTCATCTTACGAACGCGGTCAAAGCTCTAGTATCCCATGGGGCGCCTGAGGTACAACGCCGTTAAGACGGTGGACTGCCTTGTGGAGTTTTAGACTAGCTTCAGAGCTTTGAGGTTCCTGAGTACGGTCTTCTCCCCGTCCTCAGTCAGGGGCTTGAGGGGCGCCCTGGGGACCCCGGCCGGGTGCCCCTTCAACTTCAGTGCCACTTTGACGGCAGCCACCTGGGGGTTCTCGCGTACGAGCACCCTGTTCACGTATGAGACGGTCATCTGGTGGCCTCCTGCCTCCTTCAGGTCGCCCTTCACGGCGGCTTTGTACAGGTCGACGCAGACCTCGGGGATGGCGTTCGCCACTGCGAGTATCGCCCCCGTTCCGCCCATGGAGAGGGTGGGCAGGGTCATGTCGGCGGCCCCTGAGAGGACGTTGATCTTGTCTCCGAAGAGCCTGATGTTCTCCGCCATCGCCCCGGGGCTCCCGCTGCTGTCCTTGATGCCCACGACGTTGCTGCACTCGTCGACGATACGGTCAACGAGCCCGGGGGAGACCGTGTAGCCCGTGAACTTGGGGACGTTGTAGAGGATGACCGGCAGGTCCACAGCGTTCAGCGCCACGAAGTGCTGGTAGATCTCCTCCTCGTTGGGCTTGAAAAAGAAGGGCGTCGTCACGAGGGCGGCTTCGGCCCCGAGGTTCTTGGCGTCCTCCGTCAGCTCGATGGTCTCCCTGGTCCCGATTCCACCGGTTCCGGCGATGACCTTCCCACGGGAGCCGACCCTCTTCCTCACGAACTCGATGTTGGCCCTCTTCTCCTCCCTGGAGAGGAGGGGGCCCTCCCCCGTGCTTGCGTTCACCACCAGCCCGGAGACCCCCGCGCCCAACCAGTACTCGACGAGGTCCGCAAGGTAATTCCACACTATCTTCCCCTCTCCGTCGAACGGCGTGACGTTTGGGACGAAGATGCCCTTAAGCTTCAACTTGGATCACCCTCAAGTGGGTCAACTAAGTTAAAACGGTTCCCAGCCCATATTCTTATAGTCCTCTCTCTGTCTCAGGGTGGAATGA
>DATLAV010000116.1:0-5953 GCA_035527235.1 Patescibacteria group bacterium
TGGCAACCCACGCCATGGAAGGAATTGACCCGGATTTCCCGGAGAAGATGAAGCAAGAAGACATCGTAGTCGCTGGAGATAACTTCGGGTGCGGTTCCAGCATGGAACATGCACCCATCGCATTGAAGGCCGCCGGCGTGGGCGCCGTGGTGGCCTCCTCCTTCGCCAGGATATTCTACCGGAACGCCATCAACCTGGGCATCCCCGTCATCGAGAGCAGAGCCGTGATCGAGGACATCGACCAGGGAGACGAGCTGGAGATCGACCTGATCAAGGGCAAGGTGAGAAACATCACCAAGGGGAAGGATTACGAGATCAAGCCCCTGCCCGGGTTCCTGATGGAGATACTGGACCAAGGGGGCCTGATCCCCCATCTAAAATCCATCCTCTGATGTCGCACAGGCTCCGCCTTAAAAAATGGAGTGGAAACCACGAACATCATTTCTAAATCTGCAGAATATAATGGATGATCAATAGGTCTTTAAAATCGAAGCGGGGAGGCAGATTAGGACTACCGACCCTGGAGCAACAAGCCCCATAGACCAAACCGTTCAAACAACCACACGCACATGACCCCCAAACGAACAACACCGGAAACCCAGAACAAGCCCAGAACCAATCAAGCAAACCAGTAGCTGAACAGTAGCTACACAGTACCTAAACCCACCAAAAAAACCCGTAAAACACCGCCAAAACAAAAAACAAAACAAAAAACCACCCCAAAAACAACCCCACACCAACAGGGGGGAGGGGATAAGAAGATGGTAGCGGGGGGTAGATTTGAACTACCGACCTTGGGGTTATGAGCCCCACGGGCTAGCCTGACTGCCCCACCCCGCTACAAAAACACCTACCCCACCATAGCCTTATAAACTTCACTCCACCACCACCCAACCGGAAAAATGCCCCCCAAGAACACCATCGCCACCCAGCGAATACGGACCCTCTTCAAACTCGCCGAGGAGACCCACCCCACCGACCCCAAACGCGCCCAACGCTACACAGACCTCGCCATACGCATCGCCACCAGGAACCGCACCCACCTACCCACCGACCTCCGCCGACGCATCTGCAGGAAATGCAAGGCCTTCCTCGTCCCAGGCTCAAGCAGCCGCACCCGCATCCGCCAGCGCAGGGAGCCCCACGTCGCCATCACCTGCCTCAGATGCGGCCACACAACCCGCATCCCCCTCAGGAGAAGAAGATGACCCTCACAATCATCAGCATCGGCCTCACCGACGAGCAAGACCTCAGCCAGAGGGCCACCCAGGCCGCCCGGGACTGCGACACCCTCTACGCAGAGCTCTACACCACCATCCTAAACACCGACGTAAACCGCATCTCCGACGCCATCGGCAGAACCGTCGTACCCCTCCCCAGAAGCAGCTACGAGGAGGACTCAGCGAGGCTCCTCGACGAGGCGGAGGAGAAGGACGTCGGCATCCTCGTCGGAGGCGACGCCCTCTCAGCGACCACCCACATCTCCCTCCTCATCGACGCCAGGAAACGGGGCATCGAGACCAGGATAATCCACGGCTCCTCAATCCTCACCGCCATCGCCGAGACAGGGCTCTCCCTCTACAAGTTTGGCCGCACCGTCACCCTCCCCCTCCCCGAGAAGGGCCCCCCGGACACGGTGCTAAGGACCCTCAGGGAGAACAGGGAGCACGGCCTCCACACCCTCGTCCTCCTCGACCTGGACACCGAAGCGGGGCGCCACCTCCCGATCCCCCAGGCCATCGCCCTCCTCCTGGAGAGCCAAACCGAGGACTACGCCGCCGACACCCTGACCATCACACTGGCCCGTATCGGATGGGGCGACGGAGCCATCAGGGCAGGAAGGGCATCGGAACTCGCGGGGCTCAACTATGGCGGTCCCCCCCACGCCCTCATAGTTCCGGGCACCCTCCACTTCCTCGAGGAGGAGGCCCTCAGAACCCTCGCAGGCTGCCCCGACGACGCCCTCAAAGGGAGAAGAACCACCGGCGAGGTCCAGAGGCTCATCGAGAAGTACCTCGACAGCTGCAGGAATGCCGTTGACGAACTGGAGTACCGTGAGCTCCCCAGGAGCCTATCAAGTGAGGAAGTAAAGGCTTTAATCGAACACGCCGTCAGATACCTGGACGACGCCGAGTACTACGCTGAGGACAATAGAGCGACGGCCCTCGCCTCCGTCAGCTACGCCGAGGGCATCCTCGACGCACTACGCCTCCTCGGCCTAGTTGAATTCGAGTGGTGAAGAACGTGACCGTGACAGTCCTGACCTCAGGAGCCTTCGACCTCATCCACTACGGCCACATCCGGCTGCTAGAGGAGGCAAAGAGGCTGGGAGGAGAAGACGCCCGCCTCGTGGTGATCGTCGCCAGGGACGAGACGGTGAGGAAACTCAAGGGCAAGAGCCCCATCATCCCAGAGGACCAGCGGCGCGCCGTCATCGAGGCACTGAAGATGGTGGACGAGGCCCTACTCGGCTACGAGGACCTCGACATGGGAGCCGTCATCGAACGAGTGAAGCCGGACATCATCGCCTGCGGCTACGATCAAGACGACATCATGGAGATGGCGCAGAGGGCCCTAGAGGAGAGGGGGCTCAAGGGAAAGGTGGTGAAGCTGGACAGGTTCGGCAAGTCCGACCTCAACAGCTCATCGAAGATAAAGAGAAAGATCGTCGAGGACTTCACGGGCGCCCGTTGACCCGAACCCACTGCGGATTCATTCAGATAGCCCATCTCTGGTCTGACCGTTTTTAAACCATTCTCCTAGAGAAGACTCCTTGTCAAGGTATCTGACCCGATTTCCACGTCGAAAATGGGCAAATGAGCCAAAATCAATTGAAAGCCTTCTAACAATTCATAAAAAAAGGGGATTCTGAACGCTCATTTAAAGCGCCTTAACAGCGTGAAGAACAGGGCTACTAGAGCCATCCCCAGAACCATCGATTCCATGGGGTATCCTGGGATGGTCCCACTATTCCCATCAGGCTCATCCGGTTCGGGCTCAGGCTCTGGCTCGGGTTCCGGCTCATCTCCCGGACCCTCTCCAGGCATAAACACATGGGCGCCCCCCGCCTTGAGACTGCCGTCCACCTCCGCGGAGGGCTCTGCGACCACGAAGCCGTCCTCACTCACCGAAACGGACCACCCGAAGTTGGCGCTCACCTTCGCCTCGGGCGCCTGGAAGGTCTCCAGATGGTTCCCCTCGAGGTCATACATGTGGGCCTTGCCCTCGTTGAGGACCTCGACGTCAGCCTTGTACTCGCCGACAAGGATCCTGCCCCCGCCAACGGACACTGACCTGCCGAACTCGGCGTTCTCCTCCGGCTCAGGGGAAGCGATGGACTTTATGAGGCCCCCCGCGTAGTCGAACACGTAGACTCCGCCAGCCTTCCCAAGCCCCTCAACGGTGGCCCAGCTGTCTCCGACCACAACGACGCCCCCGCCAACAGCCACCGACGAGCCAAAGCTCTTTGAATCCTCAGGCTCCGGATGCTGAAGAGAGGCAACGTAGTTACCGTCGACGTCGAAAATGTGAACCGCGCTCGACCCGACGGGCATACCCTCACCGCTAAGCATGACCTCGCCTACAACCACGAGGTCTCCGACCACCGCAACGCTCCGGCCAAAGCACTTGTACGCCCCTGGTGACAGCGACTGAAGCTCCGCCCTGAGGCCCCCGTCGGAGTTGAAAATGTACACCTTGCCGACGCGAGCATCATCCCCGATCGCGAACCACTGGTCGGCCACCACCACGATGCCATCGCTGATCGCCACGTAGGAGCCGAAGCAGATGTCCTCCTCCGGCCTCGGCGACTGAAGCGTGGTCAGGACGCTGCCGTCGGAATCGTAGACGTTCACCTTCCCCCCGTTCTTACGGGAGTACCAGTCCCCGCACTCGCCGACCACAATCATCTCTCCGCTGACGGCCACTGAGACACCAAAGTTCGCGCTCACCTCAGGCTCCGACGCCAAGAGGGTCGATTTCAGGTTTCCCTCTCCGTCGTAAACATATGCCTTTCCCGTGAGACCTACGCCCTCAAGGTTCGCCTTGGGTTCACCAACCACAACAATTCCGTCATCGATGGCGACAGAGGATCCGTACTGCCTGTTGGACGCCGGATCAGGCGAGTTGAGGGATACGCTGACATGGTATTCATCCGGAGCGAGAACCGGGACCGCGCTGACCGCGATGATAAGTACCAGAACCACTAGAACTGAAAAGCCCTTTCTACCTACCCAATACATCTTTTTTCTCTCCTTTCCTGTTGGTACTTGTAGAGCTCCCCACCTCGGAGCTGAGGCTTAACTCGCGCCCGGGGCTGATGAGAACCTGTTGAAGCACCTCCTCGTCGACGTCCACCCGGAGCACGCCGTTCGTTCCGACCAGCTCCAACGCGCTGCCTGCGATGATGGAAACCTCCAACAGCCTCCCGAGGTTCCCCTCGAAGAGGACCCTATCACGGGACTCGTCGGAGATCGAGATACTCTTCACGTCTCTCTTGGACTTCATCTCCACCGCGAAGACACAGACCATTTTCATCCGCCCGTTGGCACCCGTTTCGCCTTCAAGCTCGGCTTCCTGGAAAATAGATATTAGAACTTCGGGGGACCAATGAGCGCTTAAAAACATTAATACTCTCAAGGACGGATCCATCTCCCATATGTCGAACTCCGGAGGCTTTCACGACCTCCTCTTCGAACTTTCAAACGAGAACAGGTACGGGATCCTCCTTTCGCTCCGAGACAGGGCTCAGAGGATCACGGACCTCACAAACGAGATGGGGCTAAATACCACAGAGGTGAGGCGCCACGTCGCTCGTCTGGGGGAGGTCGGCCTCATCAGGAGGGACCTCGATGGCTACTACAACCTCACCCACTACGGTGAGATGGTGCTGACGACCGTCCAAGAGTTCGAGTTCATGGAGCGCCATAGGGAGTACTTCAACTCCCACAGCACCCGGGACATCCCTGAGAAGCTAGTGAAGCGTATAGGCGACCTCCGGGGGAGCAGGTTCACGGGGGACGTGCTAGACTTCATTAGGCAGATCGAGTCGCTGATCGAGGAGGCAGAGGAGTACGTCTGGCTCATCGTGGACCAGTTCCCTCTGAACTTCCTCGGGACGATCAACGGAGCCATCGAGCGGGGAGTCCGATTTAGGCTGATGGAGCCTTGGGACCTCATCTTCAGGACGGAGTTCGACGAGCTGAAGACCGACGAGCTCCAGTCGCTGAACCGGGCGATCCACACTCCGCTGGTCGAGCGAAGCACATACGATCATGGGAAACTATACATGTACCTGTCAGAGAGGTCCTGCATCCTATCCTTCCCGACCCAAGAGGGGGAGATCGACTACAAGGGCTTTAACTCCAACGACGAGGCCTCCCTCGAATGGTGCAGGGACCTATTCGGCCTCTTCTGGGAGACCGCTCGACACGGGGTAAAACCGCCCTTAGACGTTGAGGATGAGGAGGAGAGAGAAATGATCAGCGTATCTGAGGACCACGCCGTCATAGAGGGACGAAACGACCCATCCATTGACCCTAAGATCGTCCAGGACGCGGTCGACAACTACGGCAAGGTGACTCTGAAGGGGGAGTTCAACTTCGGCACATCGTCGATCAAGATCAGCAGGAGCGTTTCCCTAAGAGGGGAAGGGAGGGAGGACGGTATACCGCTGACGAAAGTGAAGAAGCAGGGCTGGCAGTTCCCCTCGACGATGTACGAGCACCTCATCCTCGTGGAGGGGGAGGGCATCGACGTCACCATAGAGAACATCCACTTCACAGACTTCAACAACATCTGCCTCCTCGCCTACCAGGGGAACAGTATAAGGATACTCGAAAACAGAATCACCCTCCAGACCGTCCTAGGAAGGGGGACAAGATTCGGCATCTGGGGAGACCAGGTCATCGGGATACTCGTCTCGAACAACAACGAGAAGGGCAGCTTCCCAGGA
>DATLAV010000117.1:0-4302 GCA_035527235.1 Patescibacteria group bacterium
TACGAGATGGACGACGAGCTGGACGCGATGCCCGTCGACGAGCTGATGGACCGCTGGAGAGAAGCAGACCTCCGCATCAGGGACTACGCCCTCGGCTACGCCGACCACGTGGCGGTGTTCCCCAACTTCCTCGGCGAGGGAAAGATGCGGGTGGGCCACGACGACTACTTCACACAGTACCTGATACACACCGCGTACCACAGAGCCCAGGTGATGAGCGCCATAAGGGCCATAGGCAGGGAAGGAGTTGGCACAGACTACCTCTTCTATTTGTCCCACCTCGCCAGCCAGCCAAGCCACATCACCTAGTTTTTTACCCTAGACACCTTACTACTAACTATGTTAAAAGAAAAGGCATGGAAATGGATTGAGGACAACAAGCAGGGGTTCATCGAGGTAGCGGACAAGGTCTGGCACTACGCCGAGCTGGGCCTAGTCGAGACCAAGAGCAGCAAACTCACAGCCGAGGTCCTGGAGAGGCACGGCTTCGACGTCCAGCTGGGCGTCGCCGGCATGCCCACGGCCATCTACGCCACGTGGGGCAAGGGAGAGCCCGTCCTAGGGTTCCAGGGAGAGTACGACGCCCTCCCCGGCATAAGCAACAAGGTAAAGCCCGAGAAGGACCCGCTGGTCCCCGGTGCCCCCGGGCACGGCTGCGGCCACAACGTCCACGGAGCAACAGCCCTCGCCTGCGTCGTAGCCCTCCGCCACGTGATGGAGGAGGAAGGGCTCCCCGGGACCTTGAAGTTCTACGGGACCCCCGCCGAGGAGAACTACGGCGGCAAGGTCTTCATGGTCAGGGACGGCCTCTACGACGGCCTCTCGGCGTGCCTCAGCCACCACCCGAGCAGCATGAACACCGCACGGCTCTCAAGCAGCAACTCGGTGAACGGCGTCAAGTTCATCTACAGGGGCAAGACAGCCCACGCCGCAGGGAACCCCGAGATGGGGCGCAGCGCCCTCGACGCGATCGAATTGATGAACATAGGCGTCAACTTCCTCAGGGAGCATGTGATAGCCGACGCCCGCATCCACTACGTCATCGAGGAGGGCGGCGGCCAGCCCAACGTGGTCCCCGACTACGCCCGCAGCTGGTACTATATTCGGGCGCCTGAGCGAGACCAACTGGACCCGATATACAAGAGAATAGTTAAGATCGCTGAGGGCGCCGCCCTGATGACCGAGACCGAGCTGGAGGTCCAGTTCATCGACGGCCTCTACAATGTGCTTCCCAACAAGGGCCTCGCGGAGCTGGTGGTTAAGAACATGAGGGAGGTAGGCGCCCCCACCTGGAGCGAGGAGGAGCTGGGGTTCGCCGCCAAGATAGCCGGCCAGTTCAGCAAGCAGAGCAAGATCGACGCCATGAGGAAGGCCAAGGTCCCCAACTGGGAGAAGTACGTGGACGTGGACCTCATGACCGACATCCTGGATCCGTGGGGGGAGGGCGAGACCAGCCCCGGCAGCAGCGACGTCGGCGACGTCAGCTGGGTCTGCCCCACCCTGGAGTTCGGCACCGCGTGCAACGTCCTCGGCGCCCCAGGGCACAGCTGGGCCTTCGTCGCCTGCGCAGGCAGCACCATCGGCCACAAGAGCCTGGTCTTCGCCGCCAAGACCATGGCCGGCGCCGCCATAGAGGTACTCACAGACGAGCAGCTGCGCAAAGCAATCAAGAAGGAGCACGAGGAACGGCTCAAGGGTAAAACTTACAAGACGCCTCTCCCCGAGGGACTCCAGCCACCCCTGGACATAGCCCAGGAGAACTGGGAGAAGTCCCCTAAACAATAACCATTTTTTCTACCAATCGATCGACAGCCGGAGATTTGAAGACGCCTATACAGTTCAGGGGCGGACATTAGGCTTCGGCTCAGCTAACACCACGCAACTGGAGCTACGTGTAGAGACCCATACGGTCCAGCTCACCCGATATGTCTCCAAGGCCGGCTTCCTTGAGCTTACGTTTCGTGGGGACGCCTGTTGCCGGGTCCCACCCTCTCAGGGCGTAGAATTCATCTAAGAGTCCTCTCAGGTCCTCGCTCCGCAGGCGCCTCCCCTCAAGGTCCATCCCCTGGAACTCGTGGTCGTGGAGCCAGTCGTCCTCCCTCCGCCGCCCCTCCCTGCAGGCGATGGCCCTCTCCAGGTCGCATAGGGTGTCCATCATCCCGTAGATCTCCTCCTGGGTCCTCTCCAGGCCGGTCACGGCCTTCAGAAGCTTGCTCCCGACCTCGTCGTCGCCTCTCTGGTCCTCGGTGTACCAGGAATACCAGAGGGGATACTTGAAGTCGCAGAGGGGGATGCTGTCGAACTCCATCCCCATGAGCATCCCGAAGTTCGCCGCCTCGGCTTTGTACCCCGTGGTGTACTGGTCGAAGGCCTCCCTGGAGCCGATCCACTTCTCCGCCAAGGGGCCGGCTACTCTCCAGTACTCGTCGGAGCCATACTCGACCCCGGGGACCCGCATTATGCCCGTGTTCACGTGGAGCACCGAGAAGTCCCCCTGATCGACGCAGCACCTCAGCAACTGGGGGTGGTAAAGGTAGCCGCACCCCTGACCACCACAGAAAAGGTGATGCCTCGGGTAGCCACCGAAGCGTCCGGCCCGGGGATAGCCCTGATGGTACGCGAGTCTGAGGGCTTCGACGGCGTCTTCTCCCAGATTGAACTCGTCGGGATGCTCCATCATGTAGTGAAGGGCCCTGGGCAACCCCTCGGCGAGGAGGGCGCCGAAGCCTCTGCGGTGAGCCGCATCCTCGAGGATCTTGACGATGAACTCCCTGCTCCCGAACTTATCAAAGGGGAGGCCCGTGTTATCCTCGTTCAAGACCCCCGCCTCGTACAGGTAGTGGAGCAGGTTGAGGCTGCCCAGGGTGTCCATCCTCGCACCCCCCTCCGGATCATCTCTTGGGTCGGGGGAGTAGCCCCTGATGGTGAAGTAGAACTCCCAGGCGTTCAAGCCCAGCATGTCCAGGAGGTGGGACGCCTCGACGGAGACCTTACCGTACATCTTCCCGCCGTGGAACTGCTGCTCGGGGGGGATGTATATCCCGTACTCGACGCAGGTGGAGGATCCTGATGGGATCGAGCCATCCAGGTAGCTGATGTTGATCTTCCCGGTGCCCACGGCGCAGTTGCAGATGGCGCAGGAGTAGCATCCCTCATACCACCATCTCGCCCTACCCGCCTTGACGTCGTCGTAAACTCCCGTGTTCTTGCCGTACTCGGACCAGCCGCCCACCGCTACCCGCCGATTCCCCGGATCCTTGTCCTCCACCTTCCGGGGGCCAGAGCTCAGGAAGCTCAGATGGGTGTGGAGCTCTGTGAGGCTCTCCGGGTTCGCCACGTCGATTCCTCCGGTTCCCCGAACCACTACGGCCTTGAGGTTTTTTGACCCCATGACGCCCCTGAAGCCTCCCTGGCCGAACGCGACGTTGGAGTCGCTGGAGACGACGGCGATCCGGGACATGTTCTCCCCCGCTGGTCCGATGAGGAGCACCTTCGCATCGGATCCATGCCTCTCCCATATCCTCCGCTGCGAGGCGTGGGTGTCGAGGCTCCAGATGAACTCTGAGGCGCCTAGGATTTCCATGCGGTCGTCCTCGATCCAGATGTAGGATGGCTCCGGGGCCCTCCCGGCGATTATCAGGCCATCATAGCCTGCGAACTTAAGCTCAGGGCCCCAATGCCCCCCGGCGCTCGAACGCGCGTAGGACTCCACAGGATAGGTCTGGGGGGCTTTCCCCACCATGGTCATCCGGGCTGATCCGATGGCCAGGCACCCCGACACTGGGCCGGTCATCACGATGAGCCTGTTTTCGACGTCGAAGGCCCCGCAGCCGGGGGGCACCTCATCCCAGTAGATCCTCGCGGCGATACCCCTTCCACCTACATATTTCGGGAGATACCTTTCCGTCGGGATGGTCTCGAAGGAACCGTCTGTGAGGTCGACCCTCAGGATCTTCCCCACCCAGCCGTGATCCGCTCTCATTCGGCTCCCTCCGCGTCGTCCCCGATCCACGTGGCCCCGCCGTGGACGTAGACGATGGCCCCCGTGGGGCAGCTCTCGACGCACCTGGGACGTCCACCGCAGAGGTTGCACTTGTATGCAGTGCCCCTGGCTTCGTCGAACATTATCCTAGGGGGCTCGTAGGGGCAGGCTCCTATGCAGCTCCTGCAGCCGATGCAGGTCTCCTCGTCCACAATCACGGCGTCGGTCCCTGAATCCCTGTCAATCTTGATGGCACCCACGGGGCATATGGCCATACACCCCGGTTCACCGCATTGGAGGCACTGGTAGGGCATAAAATC
>DATLAV010000118.1:0-9748 GCA_035527235.1 Patescibacteria group bacterium
GACGAGGGATGGCCCCAACCTGTTCTACCACGTCTTCAAGATCACGCTCGGGGCAGCCTGCGTCATACTTGGGGTAGAGTACGCCTGGGCTTACTGCACCTACTCTGCCTCCTCCTTCGGCATCCTATACGTCGCTGATACCCTCACTTGGTTCCTAGCAGGCGGCATACTCCTCACGGAGGGGCTCTTCGCGTACGTCAGGGCGATCCGAAGGGTTGAGACCGTTCGAGAAGAGGCAAACCGTGACCAATATCTCGGAGGAAACCTCGATCTCCACGGGACGAGGGGGGAAGGAGTGAATAAACTTGGAGCTGAGTCGCTTTATGCGCCCTCAGGTCCGCATCCACGCCCTGAGGTTCCGGTACTCCAAGAAGGCGAGGAGGGCCAGCAAGACGGCGGAGGCCCCGAGAAGGATCGTTGACCCGCTTCCGTCTGTGAACATGTCCAGCAGAGTCACCGACGCGGTCCAAGTGGCCCCAAGAGACATCGAGGTGAAGGATAACGGGTTCGGCTGGGAGACCGCTAATTCCACGTCATTAGAGGAGCTCGTGAAGAGCTCACCTTCCGAGTTGTAGCTGACCGCGGCAGAGGAGAGTGTGTAGATGCCCACGCCGCTCAGCCCGACGGTGTAGGTCAGGGATCGGGACTCCCCGGGGCCTATGGCACCCCAGTCCATTGAGGTGTACCCCGAGACAATCTCGGAGCTCGCGGGGTATCCCATGAGGGATGAGGAGTCGTCGAGGTGGACGTCCGTCATGGTGTCGAAGTCCTCGTTCCTGACGGTGACTGTCACGTCGATGAGATCCTTATTACTCGACTTGGGGTTGTATTCCTTGGTGACTTGAACCTTCAATGGAAGCGTGACCCCCTCCACACCGATCTTAAAAGCCTCGGGGCTCAGGACATCCTCGATATTAAAGACATCCTCAGGGATCGAGAACTCCTCTCCAGGCTCGGTCAGATTGATTAAACCCATGGACTCGAGCATACCGTAGATGAACTCCAACTTGGGGTCGTCAGGGGGCAACGAGGTCGTGATCTTCACGTTCGGAACCGTCTTACCGCCAAGATCCGTGCCGTTGGGCGCCGCCAAGAGTACTATCGACATGTCCGAATCCTCGGAGAAGCTCACGGACTCGTCCACGCCGAGGAGCTTCAGAAGGTCTAGGCTCTGACCCTCGGCTCCCGTCTCGAAGCCCTGTTCCCAGTAGGCTACGCCGCCGGAGAAGCTGATCGGTTTCGTGAAGTCGAAGGGCAGCGTCTCAGTCACGTTCTCGGGCAGCTCATCCAGAGGGAGCATGGAGCCGATGGTCTCCATGTCAATGAAACCGGAGACGAGGGCGGCAATGTCGCACGCATCCTCACCGGCTCCAGGTAAGAAGCTGCCCTCGCTCAACACATCATCGAATATAGCGGCGAGACCTCCATGTTCACTGAACTTGTCTAGGAAACTACCGGCCACATCGGGTAGTTCTGCGGTTGACTGGTGGATCACCAGGGTGAACTCAGGTATCTGCATCCCCTCAGGGCCTGACAGCATCTCAGGTGGAGGTTCGAAGGCGAGGAGCTCTGAGAAGTCGGCGCCCAGCATGTCCGAGAAAGCGGAGGAGACGACCTCCGCTCGGGAGGAGGCTTCCTCTGGAGATGCGTCCACATAGACCGCCACCATCATCGTCGGGGGGAGAAGAGTGATGAAGGAGGTGAACTCCTCCGGGAAGCCGGGGATGGTCATGAGAATCTCCTTGACACCATCCTGGGAAATGACCACGGCAGCGATCAACCCCTCCGCCTCCTCGCCGCCCCAGTCGATGTCGATTATCGCCTCAGACTCGACGAACATGTCACCCACGTACGCCCTCCCGAGAGTGTCGATCATGGCCCCGATGTTCTCCGTGTAAAAGCCCTCACTAGCGTAGACCACGGGAGTGGAGAACAGAAGGGATGAGGCCAAGAGGAAAATCCATGCGAGAGACGTCGCTCCAACCTTAGTACCGCTAGCACCAGGGGAGATCCCTCCGCTCATCATTGTCTTCAAGGAACCGAACGCTGGTCCGAACATCGGCTCAATTCTCACGCCCACCTCAACGCCGATGAGGGTAGCGAGTATGATGATCAGCAGCTTCTCGAGGACCCCAACGCCGACCTGGATGGCCAACCCCGTCATCATCGAGTAGGGGTCCGCCATCTCACCGGACTGGAACATGCCTAGGACGGTCTCGAACACCTTTCCGACAATAGGTGCCTCGGCGAGCTGGGCGATGGAGAGCCCGGAAGGTAGGGGGGGCAGGAGCTCGAGCGGGTTCTCCTGCTCCATCCCAGCCAGTTCGGAGACGTTAAGGTAAGCTCCATAGGCATTGGCCAATAGCACGGGAAGGAGGAACGTGAAAACGAGCATCATCGTGAGGACTGCGCCGACCCTGCGCCGAACTATCAACCCGCCCAGGAAGGATACGGACGCCCACAGCACGGCCAGGGCTACGAATTTGAGGGGATCTCCCATCAGGAGATAGATGATGGTGAGAACGGTTAGGAGTGATGACCCGGTCACGGGTCCCAGCCAGTTGGCCACGAGCATATAGCTAGGGTGCAATACTACGTACCCGAGGGTGAGGACAAGTAAGACGCCGAGTGCGAAGGCCGCTGTCTTCCGCAAAAACTACACCTATATCAGGAAATAGTTAAAATCATATAGCTATTACCCCTCAGTGTTAGGTGTTATTAATCTATTTTCTCCCATTCCAACCTTGAGGGGAAAAAAGGCCAAGGAATGAATGTTATTTAGGACTTTCCCGCTCTTCACTCATGCAGGTGACTTAACCACCTGTTGCTAAAGATCACGGGGATTCGAATGGCGAGTATCAGTTTGAGCGGCGTCGAGATCGAGGACACCCATGCTGAGGGTTTCACCATGTGGGGCGGCAGGATCATCATAACCGCCTCATCAGAGAAGTGGGCGAACCTTGCGGCCACGGAGGCAACGGGGTTCGGCACGAGCATCATCCGCTGCGACTGCGAGGCAGGCATAGAGAGGAGGCTGATCTCGGATGAGACACCGGACGGTAGGCCCGGGGTCGCCGTCATGTTCTTCGGGCGCACAAAGGAGAAGCTGTACTGGTCGATGTTGGACAGGGTGGGTCAGTGCGTCCTCACCTGCCCGACGACGAGGGTCTTCAACGGGCTCCCTGAGGGGGATGCCGACGCCATGCTCGACTCGGGGAAGAACCTGAGGTACTTCGGCGACGGCCACGAGGAGGAGACGTCACTGGAGGGGATACCGGGAAGGTTCTGGCGGATTCCGGTCACCGAGGGAGAGTTCCTAGTCGAGGACAGATTCGGCGCCAGAAAGGGCGTTGCCGGAGGCAACTTCCTCATCATGGGGGAGAGCCAGGAGGCCGCGCTTGAGGCGTCCGAGAGGGCGGTCGAGGCCATCAACGGGGTGCTCCTCGTCATCACCCCCTTCCCGGGGGGCATCTGCAGGAGCTCCAGCACGGTAGGGTCGAAGTACGACTTCCTGAATGTGTCGACGAACACCCCCTTCTGCCCAACCCTTAGGAATTCGGTCCCGGGATCCAAGGTCCCGGAAGGGATTACAACGGTATACGAGATGATCATAGATGGCCTCTATAGGGAGAATGTTATGGAAGCCATGGGAAGAGGGATCAAGGCGGCCATTGAGGTGGAGGGTGTAAAGAAAATTTCAGCTGTAAACTTCGATGGGAGGCTTGGAAAGCATAAGTTACCCCTAAGGGAAGCCCTTGAATTCATCTAGGCGTGGAACTGAACCACGTCACCGTCCGCCAATTGACGGTCGACCCCCACCCGCTCGTTGTCGAACTTCGCGCTGGGCCCCCACAGCCTTGCGTACCTGAACCTCTTGTAGAAGTCAGTGTGGATTATCTTGGCGAGATCCCCCACCGTCAGCCTCTTCCGGGCTACGATGGGTTCGGTCGCGGCGGGCTTCCCCGGTTGCTTCGTGTAGACTCTGATTATGTCGAGCATATCGAACAGCTTGGAGCCCAGCTTCTGCGGGAGTTCCGGGGTCTTCTCCGCGGAGATGATCATCACATCCAAGGGGCTTGCTGCCTGCCGCAGGCTGTCGATGACCGCCTCTGAGTTCTGGAGATCGGCCTTGTTGCCGATGACCATGGTGGGGCGGTAGACCGCGTTCCCGAAGATTGAGTCCTCGACAACGTCCAGGGTGACCCTCCCCATGACCCTTACCAAGGCAGACCGTATCTTGTAGTCTTTGAGGAGGGCTTTGACCTCGTCGGTAGAAGTGTCCACGAGCTCACCGTCCCAGATGAACTGAATATCTGAGCCATAGCCCCTACGCGTAATCTCGACGTCTCCCTCAGGCTCCACGGTCTGTACCCTGGAGTTCGCAAGCTCCCTGGCGATCATCAGGTAATCGCCACCAGGGTCACTGCTGAGATCTACCATGATGATGAGCCCGTCGCAGTTCCGTGCGAGGCTGAGTACCTGGAAGCCGTCAAATCGGCCCTCGCTGGAGCCCTCGACGAGAGCGGGGGCCTCGATGAGCTGGAACTGGATGTCCTCGTAAGGCAGCATGGCGGGGGTCGGCATCCTTGTCGCGTAAGGCCACGAGGCGACATCGACGGAAGAGTTGGACACGGCCCTTAGGAGGCTGCTCCGACCCGCGTTCGTGGGGCCAACGATCACGATCTGAGCCGCTCCAGCCTTCTCTATGAAGTAGGAAGGTCCTCCCGACCTCTTCGCCGCTTTCTTGCGCCGGTCTATATCCTCCCGGAGCTGTGCCATCTGCCTCTTGACCGTGTGGCACAGCTTCTCTGTACCCTTGTGCTTGGGGACGAGGGAGATGAACTCCCCCATAAGGCGCAGGCGCTCCTCTGGGTTACGGGTCAGGGTGACCTCGTTCCACTTCGCCTTGGCGTCCGGGGGAAGGTTAGCTGGCAACGGGAGCCTCCAAGGTTATGATCAGGGGAGGACACAAATAAATTCGGTAGATGTTGCGATATCAACACCCTTATCGTAGGATCACAATCCTATTCAAGGCATGGAGAAGCCCAAGGACAAGGACCTCATCGAGACTGTGGAGGGGCTACTCTTCTGCGTCGTCGGCTACCTCCACCCCCCGGACTGGTACACAGCCTACCTCAAGTACGTCCAAGATCCGGAGGGGAAGTGGAAAAGGGAGGACGCCAGGTTCAGCAGGGTCATCCCGTACTACCACGTCTCCCAGGTGGAGGCGACCTACGGGCTTCTGAGGGAGAGATATTCCCAGTATATATATCGATGCCCGGTGAGGAACATTACCCTCTCATCGGTACCCAGGGACAGAGTGAGGAGATACTACCGCCCGAGGAAGCGCCTAGCATCAATAATCGAGGAGGGCCACAGAGACGAACTGGAGTGGAAGCTCACAGACCTCGTCACGATCCTGACCGGCTTATCGGGGCTCAAGGCGGCCGACCTCGGTGTAACCGGATCGATCCTGACGGCAAGCCATAACCCCGAGTTCTCCGACATCGACATCACGGTCTATGGTCGAAAGGCATCCGAGAGTCTGAAGGAGACGATCCTGGAGTCGAGAAGGGAGGAGACACTGATACAGCCCTTCAACGCAGCGAAGAGGGAGGTCTGGAGCAGGAGCCGTTCCGGAAGGTTCCCCCTCAGCTTCGAAGAGTTGATGGAGTTCTCCGATAGGCGCTGGAACTACGGCTTCTTCAGGGACACCTACTTCTCAATCCACCCAGTGAGGAGAGACAGCGAGATCGAGGAGGAATACGGAGACAACACCTATCACAAGAAGGGTGAGGCGGAAGGTAAGGCCGTAGTATCAGACAACAAGGATTCGATATTCCTACCCGCAGTCTACGAGGTCGATCAGATCGAGACAACTAAGAATATGGAGATATCCAAGATCGTCTCATATGAGAGCATCTATTGCGACATGTTCGACCCAGGCGACAGGATTGAGTTTAGAGGCGTCATAGAGCAGGTCACGGGCAAAGACGAACACAAGCGCGTCGTGATCGGCGGAGCGGGTTCAGCCCCCAGTTTCATGAGACGGTTGAAGTAATACTTGAGTATCAGCTGGGACGACGACTAGTTGGGTGAAGTCAGATATCCAGGGCTTTTTCCGCTATGGCCTTCACGCAGACGACGTCATTTATCTTTTCGCAGTGGTTGAGGATCGTTTTCAGTATTTCACGGTATTTATCGAGCTTCTTCTCAAGCTCTTTCACCTTGAAGTCGAGTAATTCAGGCGATTTCGTTTCCTTTGGAACGAAGGCGCTCTCGTTCATCGACTGTGCCAGGTCATCGTTTAGTCGTTCGAGCCGCTCCACTAGCTCGTTCAGCGACCCCTCGTGCTCCTGAAGGACGCTGATGATGAGATCAACAACATCGATCCTGTCGGCCATACCCATCCTTAACCACCAAAGACCCATGTCTGGAGAGTCGTCTGAAATGAAAAGAGTTGTGATTAAGAAGGATTTAGCGAAGGGAGCCTTAATTGCCCCCACATCATTTTTTAACGCCCCATCCACTACCAGATGACGATCGCGGGATGGATCACATCACCTGCCTGGGCATTGAATCCACAGCCGACAACCTGGGAGTCGGCATAGCACGCTCAGACGGCATCATCCTCGCTAACGAGATCACGACCCACGTGCCCGAGGAGGGGGGCATCCACCCCAGGGAGGCGGCGAGGCACCACTCCGACGTGGTGGGGAATACGATCTCCAAGGCTCTCAAGACGGCGGAGCTGAGTGCGAGGAACCTCAGCCTCATCGCGTTCGCCCGGGGGCCGGGTCTGGGTCCCTGCCTCAGGACGGGGGCCACCGCGGCGAGGGCTCTCTCGGCGTACCTGAAGGTGCCCCTGGTTGGTGTGAACCACTGCGTGTCGCATATCGAGATAGGGAGGCTCACCGAGGGCGCCGTGGACCCGTTGACGCTCTACGTCTCCGGGGGGAACACAATAGTCACGGGGTACGAGGCAGGGCGGTACAGGGTGTTCGGGGAGACCCTTGATATCGCCGTGGGAAACTGTTTAGACGTGTTTGCGAGAGCAGCTGAGCTCCCGTATCCGGGGGGCCCGGCGATTGAGGAGCATGCGTTGAAGGGGGAGACGCTGATACCGCTCCCCTATGTCGTGAAGGGTATGGACCTCAGCTATAGTGGTCTCATGACGGCGGCGATCCAAGCGCTCAGAAAGGGCGAGTACAGCTTGGAGGATGTCTGCTTCAGCCTCCAGGAGGTTGCCTATGGGATGCTCGGGGAGGTGACTGAGCGGGCTCTGGCCCACACGGGGAAGGGGGAGCTGCTCCTTACGGGGGGTGTGGGGGCGAACAAGAGGCTTAGGTCCATGATCGGTTTGATAGCTGAGGAGCATGGGGTCGAGGCGAAGTTCGTTCCCATAAGGTATGCTACGGATAATGGTGCGATGATCGCCTGGACCGGGGTTCTCGCCTACATGCACGGCGTGAGAACGCCGATCGCGGAGAGCTTCATAGACAGCAAATGGAGAGTGGACCAGGTGGAGGTGCCATGGAGGGGCTGACCCTCGTCGCCAAGGGGGCGGAGGCCGACCTCTGGCTCGATCCCGACTGGAACGGAGTAAGGGCATTGCTAAAACGACGGGGCAAGAAGAAATATCGCCACCCCGAGCTGGATAGGGATATGCGCCGCCTCAGAACTCTCCACGAGGCATCCATAATCCACAGGGCTAAGGGAGCAGGGGTCCCGACACCGGTAATCTATCAGGTTGACCCAGACGAGGCCACGATCGTGATGGAGTTCGTCGAGGGTGAGAAGGTCAGAGACATCGTCAAAGACCTCTCTGGGGAGGAGAGACACAAGCTGTTCGAGCTCATTGGCCTGCTAGCTGGGCGCCTCCACCGAGCTGGTATCATCCACGGCGACCTCACGACATCCAATATCATCAGCTCCGCCGACGGCCCCGTCTTCGTTGACTTCGGCCTAGGCGAGGTGTCGAATGAGACGGAGAAGAGGGGCGTCGACCTGAACCTGATGCATAGGATGCTGACCAGCACCCACTTCAGGCACACAAAGGAGCTCTTCACCGCATTCAAGGAGGGCTACAGGGAGGGGCTGGGAGAAGAGGCGGAGGAGGCCCTGGAGCGGATGGCGGAGATATCGAGAAGGGGGAGGTACGTTGAGAGAGAGTAAGATTTGGCTGGCGACAGGGAACAGCCACAAGGTCGAGGAGTCGAAGGAGGTCCTCTCCGAGTACGGCATAGAGCTGGAGCATCTCATGGTTGAGAGGATCGAGATACAGGCCGACGACCTGTCAGAGATAGCGGCCTTCAGCCTCAAACAGATTATAGACGATGGGAGACCCGTCTATGTGGAGGACGCAGGGCTGTTCCTAGACCACTACGGAGGCTTTCCTGGGCCCTATTCCTCGTACGCCCTCGACAAGGTCGGCGTTCTAGGAATCCTGAAGCTCATGGTGGGGATTGAGGAGAGGGGGGCGTCCTACAGGTCGGCCATTGCCTTCAGATCAGGGGGTGCTATCAAGATCTTCTGGGGCGACGTCAAAGGCAAGATCTCCCATAGCGTGAAGGGGACGGGCGGCTTCGGGTACGACCCCATTTTCATACCGGATGAGGGGTATGGGAGAACCTTCGGTGAGATGCCCTCGAAGGAGAAGAACGCCATGTCTCACAGGGCGAGAGCCCTCCGGAAGCTGGGTGAGTGGCTCACCTCTCCCGAGGAACCTTTTTAAATAAAGGAGTCTTTTTCACTAGAGCAATCGGTAAAGTCTCAGCACAGTTGATGGCAATGGTTGGGAAGACTGCGTACATGAGGGGGAGATCCCGCTCGACAAGGCCGGTATCAAAGAGGGCCCCGAACTGGGTCATATACCAGCCTGACGAGGTGAAGGCCCTCATAATAAACTTGGCGAGAGAAGGGAAGCCCCAGAGCGACATAGGCAACATACTGAGGGACGAGCATGGAATACCTCTCGTAAAGCCCATCGTCGGATATGGAATCCACAAGGTGCTCAATGAGGCCAGCTTAGCGCCCAGGATCCCTGAGGATATCTACAACCTCATGGTGAAGGCGACGACGCTAAGGCGGCACCTAGAGAGGAACCCCAAGGACTTCAGCAACAAGAGGGGGCTCCAGATCACCGAGTCCAAGATATATGCCCTGACCAGATACTACAAACGAAGGGGCCAGCTACCCCAGGACTGGAATCACAGGAACGAGATCGTCACCATCTAAGCGGTGGTTCATATCACCTCCCAAGAGGAGTTCTTTAACTCATTTTCAGCAGCAGTAGAGATGCTTGAGCGGCACGTCGACGAGGGAGACAGAATCAGGATCGTCACCCACAACGACTCGGATGGAGTGGCCGCAGGAGGCATAATAAGCAAGGCCATCAGCAGGCTCGGGGTAGGCTTCAAGACGACGACCGAGAAGCGAGTAGACGAGAAAACAGTGAAAGCCATCGCCTCAGAAAAACCCCCCCTCGTCATCTTCTCGGATTTGGGCAGTGGGTATCTTGACGTATTCAAGGAACACCTAGCAGGGACCGACATAATCGTGCTCGACCACCATCTGCCCATCGAGCTGGAGATCGAGAACATAGCCCACATTAACCCTCTCCTCAACGACCTCGACGGGGCAAGGGGAATCAGCGGAGCCGGAGTCTCCTACCTCTTCGCAAGGGAGATATCAAAGAAGAACGTGGACCTAAGCACCCTCGGCATTGTCGGCGCCTTGGCCGACCAGC
>DATLAV010000119.1:0-5494 GCA_035527235.1 Patescibacteria group bacterium
CGGATCTGGGACTCCGGAGCTTCCCGACCTTTTTGAAGCTTCCGCAGAAATTAAAACTAGGGAGATGTGTGAAAGTAGACTATATTAACCCATATATTTTAGAAAAGGTATATAAAATTAGCTAATTCTTCCATGTACGGATGACTCATGAACGGGAGCAATAGGCCCCTGGCAGTATCCCACACGAGGGTGGGTGACCTGCAGGGTTGGGAGCACCTCACGGCGAGGACGGGGGTCACCCTCCTGAGCCGGGCGAGGAGGCGGCCGGGGGGAGGGTGATGAGCTCCCGCTCCGGGCTCCTGCCGGTGGTCCGCAGGCTCCTGTTCGGGGTGTCGAATCCGCCTAAGGCGAAACGTTCTGGCTACGGCGCCACGCCTACCACGAGCACGTTCTATGAGGGGATGAATGAGGACTACCGGTGGTTCAGGCAGGACGAGCTGGTGAGGGGGTGCGTCGTCGCCAACGCGTTCTTCTCGACGATGGCGGCGGGGTTCAGCACGGTCCTAGAGGCGTCGGAGGGGGACGCCGGAGACTACTCCTTCGTGAAGGAGGGAGTGGACGAGATCAACGGGAGGGTAAACCTGGACCTCATCCTCTTCGTTGCCCAGGTGAAGAGGAGCCTCTACGGTCGCGCGGGGTTCGAGGTGGTGATGCGGGAGGACGGCTATCCCGGGTGGCTGCTCTCATTGCAGAGCGGCAGGCTGGGGCCGAACCTCGACGAGGGCTGGAGGCTGACGGGGTTTAGGTACGAGGGGAGGGATGGCTTCTATGGGCCCGACGATGTGCTTTACTTCCTGAACCTGCCGTTGGAGGCGGACATGGAGGGGCTGAGCGACGTCGAGCCGGTACGGGACGTCTGCAGCGCGAGGCACGGGCTCCTCAGGGAGGACTTCCCCGAGATCGTGCGCACCCTCTGGGCGCCCTACACGATCCTCCAGGCGGACACGAGCGGCCTCTCCAGGGAGGAGGCGGAGCAGTCGGTGACGGAGCTGGCGTCGGTGGCGAGGGCGGGAAAGAGCATCGCGATTAACGAGAGTGTCACACCGACGGTGGTCAGCATGAGCCCGGACGTCAGGGGGCTCTGTGAGATATTGGACAGGCTCGACCTGGCGATCATAGGGAACTTCGGGACTCCCAGGTTCCTGCTGGGGAGGCCGGTGGAGAACAGGGCGACCGCCTACGCTGAGCTGGAGGCGTACGTCAGGGGGCCCGTTGCTCATATTCAGAGGTATCTGAGGCGGGAGGTGGAGCGCCAGTGGTACTCTAGGTGGACCCGGAGGATCCTGGAGGATGAGGGGGTCCCGGTGCCCGAGGGGGAGGCTCCTCCCGTGGCGGTGAAGCACAGGTGGAATCCGGTGAGGGTCTCCGATGTCTACGAGATGGCGAAGGCGGTCTCCTCCCTCTGGGGGAGCCATGGCATGGGGGCCCTCGGGGGGCGCCTCGATAAGGCGTGGGAGATGATGGGGTGGGACCCTTCAGAGCTGGAGGAGTCAGAGTGAGTGAAGGAATTGAGCTGAGGTTCTGGGCCTCGGTCCACAGCATTGAATCCGGGGACGAGAAGAGGCTGGCGACGTTCTACGTGATGAACACCAGCTTGAACCTGAACAACTGGAGGGTCACCGACAAGGCCCTGGAGGACGCCCTCCCAGGGCTCATGGGGAAGACCCTCAACTGCATACCCGGATACCGGGTGAACCACGTCCACGAGCCCCTGGAGGTGGGCCGGTGGGTGCGGGTGGAGAAGCCCGACGGCTACGCGCTGGCCACGGCGGAGATAACGGACGACGTCGCCTGGGGTAAGCTGAACGGGGGCGAGTGGGGGTCGATCTCCGTGGTGATCAGGGCGTTCAAGGTTACGTGCAGCGTCTGCGGCGGGGACATCACAGGCGCCCCTGATGAGCACGTGGTCAGCGGGGAGGGGCACGAGGTGATCGAGAGCTTCAGGTTCGAGAGGGTTGACTTCGTCTCCAGGCCCGCTTACCCTCAGTCGGACATCCTCAACCTGGGGCATGTAGCAGCTCAGGTTCCTCCAGGATATCATGCATCACAGTCCATTGTGGACGGGCCCCAGGGAGCCCAGGGCGTAGACCCGGATCCCGAAGAAAAAAGGGAGAAGAAAGGTATGGAAGAGAAGCTAGCGGAGCTAGAGCAGCAGCTGGAGACAGTCAAGGGCGAGAAGCAGCGCCTTGAGGAACGGCTTCAGGCCATTGAGAACGAGCGCCACGCTGAGCGCGTGGCCTCTGCTGTGGACGCCCGGGTGAAGGCAGGTATAGTCAAGGAGGCGGAGAGGCAGGCTGAGGCAGACAGGCTGACGACGCTCGAAGACGGAGCCCTAGCCCTCCTCCGGGAGGACGCGGTGAAGGTCGCCGAGATGACGGCGAAGGCCCAGCCGGCAGGCCCCAAGGCGAAGTACAGCCCTGAGGACAGGGACACCTTCGAGGCGGCCGTGGAGGATACGCGTGAGCGCCTCTTCGGCCATCGCAGGGAGGCGACCGGCTGATGGCGGCAGGAGACGTCCTCAAGGAGGGCCTCCTCGTCATCGAGGAGTACACCGTCAAGGCAGATGAGGACATCGAGGAGGGCGAGGTGGCCTACAACGACGGCAATGGGATACTGGCAGCCTCGGCAGGCGTTAAGGGGCCCTTCATGGTGGCCCTGGAGGCTCACGACTACTCTGAGGAGGCCACCCACAAGGTGAGGTGCGTCGTCTCGGGATGCGTCGTGGCTCAGAAGGCGACTGGGGGAGGTGCGGGCAAGCAGGGTCAGTACGTCGAGGTGAGCGCGACAGCGGGGGAGGTGGCTCTCTGGGACTACGCGACTCCGGGGGATTGGTTCGACGTGGTGGGGGAGTACGCCGAGGACGCGGCTGACGGCGACGCCACGGCGAAGATCTGGATGGGGAAGAGGTGAACGTGATGCAACCAAGAGTTTGGAGGTCAGCGGTCACGGGCCGCTACAATAGGCAGGTGGAGCCCCAGGCGTTCGAGGCCCAGATGATCCAGCCAGGTGACATAAGTAGTATAGAGGCGGTCACGATCCTCGACGAGGTTCTTGGACTTGCCAGACCTATGTACAAGTTGAGGCAGATCTGTCGTCTTGTCAGGATGGATAGCCTCACTGCTAATGTCGATATAGCCACGAAGTTGACGGGGCAGGAGAAGGTTCCACCGCTTGTGGAGGCGGAGTTGAGCGCTGAGTCCTACGCGAGGGTCAGCTTCGACCTCTGGAAGAACGTAGCCCATATCGCTCTTAGCGATGAGGCGGTGAAGAAGGCGGCACACGACATCCTTGGTCTTCATGTGTCCGACGCGGCGAGGGAGCTATCCCGTATGGAGAACAAGCAGATCGCTGAGGAACTTCCCTCAGCCACGGATCAGGCCGCAGGGGGGGCTTGGGACGCGATGACCACTCCGCCGAATAGCGACAACAACCCGTTTGAAGACATCTTGACGGCGTTAGAGACTATAGACGGGAAGGGGTATCCGGCCAACTGGTCGGTGATGGCCCCCAAGGTTTGGAAGGCTTTCATCACCAACAGTTTCGTGAAGGAGTTGGTGCACGCCGGGATCGCTAGGCTGGGGGCTTTGGGAGGGGAGTTCTCTCTCCCTGGATATCCCAATGTTCGCGTCCTCGTCGACCATTCGGTGACTCCGGACACGAGCTGTTACTTGATGTCTACGGAGGCCCCGTGTCTCGTTCTGGGGGAAGGTCCCACTGAGGCCGCTCGGTTCAGGGATGAGAAGGCTGGTTACGATGCCTACATCATTCGTCAATGGCTTGAGCCGAAGCTCGTTCTGTCAGACGCCATCAGGGAGATTACGGGAGCCCATAGCTAAGGGTCTATGGGCTCTTTTTGCTAGCAGAGACATAGGTCCTGGCCCTTTTTTTTGGGTTATGCTTACCCCTTGAGGTGGTTGAGGGATGCCATACTGCACAGCTGCTGACGTGAGGACGATGGTTGACACGGCTCTCACCGACGAGGAGATCGTAGGTATCATTGAGATGAGTGATGCCGAGATTGATAGGAGGATCGGAGTACAGGATAGTTCCGACAGGCTGGTCAAGAAGTTGAGCATGTTGGTGACGGCTCACTCCATCAAGACCAGGCAGTCAGAGAGCGTGGCTATCGGCGAGTACCGAGAGGATGCAGGGAACGTCTTCGAGGTCTGGGAGAGGGAGATCGAGAGGATCTATCGTCTCTACAGGGATGTCTCGGTGAAGGCCTCGGATTACAGGTTTATCGAGGAGGAGAAGGGGTTTCCGAAGGTGTAGTCTGTGAAGCGCCTCGATGAGAAGCTGAGGATAGCCAGAATAATCCTGGAGAAGCTCAGCGAAGATCCCATGAGGTGGACGCCACTATTGAAGATGGTCGTCAAGGAGTCTCCCTCGCCGTGGAAAGCCCAAGTGATAATCAAGTGGCTGTTCTCAAACGGGTACATATCCCGCCCGGAACGAGGGGTATACCAGATCACGGAGAAAGGCCGTAAACTTCTGGAGGCGATGTAGCCCTCACGACTTCACATATATGATCTAGAGAATATAGTGTAATGTGGCTGGAGAAAGAGAAGGGATGTTATCCTAAACGGGGCAAACATCCGATGCTACACACACGACGGGGGGATCTTTGTCGAAGGCTACGCGCAGGCGAATTCAATAATTCAAGATTTATTGGGATAGCTACCTCACATCATCCTGAGGACAGGTGACAGAGGCAGGTTCTCCCAAGCTACTATTCTAGAAGAATACGCGCGCGTGAGAGAGAAGGGATAAAATTTAACCACACACACACACAATTCAGGGGACGGAAGGTCAGCTAGTCGCCTCTCTCTCGAAGATAAGCTCGACATAGCTGACGTTACCGCCCGCGCCAGTACTCGGGGCGAAGATCTGGACCAGCCTCCAACCATGTTCCGCGTGTTCCTCAATGATCTTTCTGTAATCTTCCTTCACTTTCTGCCCCCACCAGCTGAAATCTACATTCACGAACTTGTACTCGTACATCTCTAGAGGAGTCTGGGGCTTTCTATGCCTATATAGTGTTCGCAGGAACAATTTTGACTAGATACCATCGTGCGCGCAACAAGGTTGAAGGCAAGGACTACGGTGCGAAGCACTTAGGCTTCGGTTATTTCGAAGGAAGAACTGAGCACGGTAAGTTCGAGTTCTGTGGTGGCGGTGCAATGCATCGAGTAGGATAGGATCTCGCATGAAGTCCACTGGACGCAAGCCCCGAAGTCCTAGCGGATCTCAACTACGGCAACCGAGTTTTATTTGTACTTCACGAAGAAGCCATAGTATGTTGAAACCAACACTATAGATGCACTCAACACAGCTATCGACAAAGCATGAGGCACAAACGGTGACCCACCATCTCTAAGAATATTGTAGGTACGAAACGCCTCATATGACAATAATGCAAAGGGCGTGATGAGGATCCTTATCAGCCACTTTATGAAAAAGGCCGTTCTATCCCCAGTTTCAGGAACACCTATAC
>DATLAV010000120.1:0-2159 GCA_035527235.1 Patescibacteria group bacterium
CCGGCCACGAGATCGGCCGCTACGCCGGCTCCACCTGGTTCAACGACGCCTTCTGGCACGACCTCAGATACAACTGCATCAGCAGCTACAACATCGACTCCCCCGGGGCCAAGGGGGCCACCATCTTCAGGGCCGTCCCCATAAGCGAGGTCCAGAGGGCCATGGAGGACAGCGTCCTCACCGGCTTCGGCATCGAGGCCTCGGACACCAGGTGGCCAACGCGAGCCGGCGACGGCAGCTTCTGGGGCACGGGCATCCCCCACGTGAGCCTCACCTCCTCCAGGCCCAAGGAGCTCTACGACCCCCACGTCAACTACTCGGGGGGTGGCTGGTGGTGGCACACCTCCGAGGCGATCATGGAGCACGGGGACGTGGACGTCCTCGCCATGGACGTCAGGGTGGAGCTCAACTACATCTTCAGGATGACCAACTGCCCCGTCCTCCCCTTCGACTTCACCCCCTACGCCGAGCACCTCGTCAATCTCCTCGAGGAGATGCAGGAGAGGGCCGACGGCATCAGGGAGCACTTCAACCTGTCACCGGTCCTCGCGCAGGCCGACGAGTTCCTCAAGGTCTCCAGGAGGTTCGAGAGGGCGGTGGAGTCCGCCGTGAACAGGAGGGCGTCCCGGGAGGTCACGGAGGCCATCAACCAATGCTACATGTGGGTCTCCAGGTGCATCAACCCCGTCGCCCACTCCAACGCCGGCGTCACCGAGCAGGTGACCATGGAGACCTTCGGCGCCACCCCGTTCCCCAGGATCCACGAGACCCTCGAGCTGGCGGAGATGGAGCCGGGTAGCCACGAGTTCAACCTCCTGAGGACCAAGCTGCTCCGGCAGAGGAACGCCGTGGAGGACGGCTTCTACCAGGCCAACAGGCTCATGAAGGGGCTCCTGGTCAACCTGGAGTAGCCACACCCTCTTTCATTTTCACAACCGGGACAGGGAGGAGAACATGGAGACGTTTCGGGTGGGGCTGATCCTCACTGAGAGATGCGACGCCGAGTGCAGCCACTGCTGGTTCTCCTCCGGGCCCAACCGGACGCTGAGCATGGAGCCCCACGAGGCCCGGGGCTACATAGACCAGGCAGCGGAGATATCCACGGTGGAGTGGATCAGCTTCACCGGTGGCGAGCCTTTCCTGATGCCTGAGGCCCTAGTGGAGCTCGTCGGATTCGCCTCCGAGAGGGGGTTCATGGTGGAGTGCGCCACGAACTGCTCATGGGCCACAACTAGGGGAGAGGCGGAGGAACGCCTCGGCGAGCTGACGGACGCGGGGCTGGACACCATCAACATTAGCTCTGACGACTTTCACCAGCGCCACATCCCCTTCGAGAGGGTCCGCAACTGCTACGAGGCCTCCAAGGAGGCGGGGCTCAAGACGGTAATGATGTGCGCCTCGTCGAGATCCAACGCCCTCGGGATCGAAGAGATAAGGCTCCGCCTCGGAGACGAAAGGATACACGACATCAGAGCCGGAAGACCCACCTCCCCCGTGTCAGCCCTCGCCGTCGAGACCGGCTTCATCCCCGTGGGGCGCGCCGCCTCGATCCCTGAGGAGGAGTGGCTGATGGGCGACGGCCCCTTGGACGGTCCATGCGAGGAGGCGCTCAGGGACATCGGAGTAGCCCCCTCCGGGCAGGTGCTCCCATGCTGCTCCGCCGCCAGCCTCGTCGACCACGCACACCTAGGAGACGCAGGGACCGAGCGGCTAACTGAACTCCTGGAGAGAGCCAGACTGGATCCCCTGTTCAAGATCCTCTCCTCTGAGGGACCGAGAGGCCTCGACAGGCTCATCGACGGCTCAAGAGGAGACCGCTACGTGAACAGATGCCACCTCTGCCACAACGTTCTGTCGGACCCCAGGCTCCCCGACGCCATCGAGAAGCTAGGTTAGTCGTCTCTACGCGAGGGTGCGCAGGAAACCGATCTTCCCAAGGTAGGTCCCGTCGAGGAGGTAGACGTCGAAGTCCTCCACGTCGACGGTCTCAGACCTGAACAGTGGACCCAGCAGGCTCTTCGGGGCCTCGTGGTTCACCGGCAAACCGCCCATGAGGTCGTTGAATGTGGGCATGATTATCATCTGGGGGTCCCCTATCTCGAAGCCGTACCTCTCCCTGAACTCGCCCAGGGGCTCCCCCTCGTACCTCCCACCCTCCT
>DATLAV010000121.1:0-7247 GCA_035527235.1 Patescibacteria group bacterium
GGGCCATCAGATACTGCAGGGAGGCCGACATACCCTTCCTCGGCATCTGCTACGGCCTCCAGCTCAGCGTCGTCGAGATGGCACGGAACCTGCTCGGTCTGAGGGACGCCCACACGACGGAGTGCGACCCCCACACGAATAACCCCGTCATCGACCTCCTGCCCGAGCAGGAGGGGGTGGAGGAGCTGGGGGGCACGATGCGGCTGGGCGCCCACACGGCGATCCTGGAGCCAGGGTCCCTGGCCCACAGGCTCTATGGCTCCGAGGAGATCCGGGAGAGGCACCGACATCGCTGGGAGGTGAACCCCGACTACTGGGACCGGCTTGAGGAGGTGGGCGTAGCCTTCACCGGTAGGAGCCCTGACGGGAGGCTCAAAGAGACCCTGGAGAGGCCAGACAACTACTTCTTCTTCGCCACCCAGTTTCACCCCGAGTTCAAAAGCCGGCCCTGGGAGCCGTCGCCCCCTTACTACGGCTTCGTCAGGGCCAGCTTGGACAGGAAGCTGGGGAAGCCGGAGCCGGATTTCTGACTCCCTCTATCCGCCGTACCTCTTGAGGCAGCTCTTCCCCATCTCGTCGAGCTTCTCCGGGAGGTTCTCTAGCTCGGAGAGCATCCTCCTGTACCACATGTCGAGGATCTCCCTGATGGCCTCCCTCATCCTCTCCGGGGGCACGGCCCTATAGAAGTACTGGTAGCCCCCCAATCCTATCAGCCTCTCCTCCCTAACTGCGAGGCCCTTCTCGACGAGACCCTGGAGGAGGCGCTGGGCGGTGGATCGGCTCTTCCCGAGGCTCTCGGAGACCTCCTGGACGGAGGCAGGTCCGCCGGTGACGAGGGCGCAGTAGGCCTGGATCTCGGTGGTCCTGACGCCCAGGGCGCACTTCATGATGTCGTTGGCGTCCATCTCGGGGGTGGTGATCAGGGACTGGATGTCCTTCAGGGACATATCATGTTCAAAGATGTTGAACATCTTTAAATATCTTTATATCCACCCCCCATGAAACATGGGATGATACTAATGGTTGAAGTAGTCACCGACGACTCCTTCGAGGAGTTCGTCCAGAACAACCCCCAGGTGGTCGTCGACTGCTGGGCCGCCTGGTGCGGGCCCTGCCGCTTCCTGAGCCCCGTCATCGAGGAGATGTCGGAGGAGAACGCCGACGTAAAGTTCGGAAAACTCGACGTCGACAGGAACGCCAAGATTCCCATGAAGTACGGCATCATGAGCATCCCCACCCTCCTCTACTTCAAGGACGGGAAGCTCGTAGACAAGACCGTCGGCGCCCTCCCCAAGGCTGCCATCGAGAACAGGCTCGACAGGATAAGGAGCTGACCCCCCTCCATTTTTAACGTTAGCTGAAGGTCGACTCAAAGTATTTATAGGCGCGGGAACCTAGGACAGGGAACCGCAGGTTGAACCCTTGCTTGCAGTCATAGGCGTGATACTGGCCTTCGCCCTCATCGTCGGGCTGAGGCTCAGGAACGTCAACTTCAGCGCCTCCATCGTCGCTGGATCACTCGTGATAGCCCTCACCTCAGTTGACGCCCTGGGGGTCCTCCGGGAGGCCGCCTCCAACACCGCCGCCGACCCGACGACGTTGAAGCTAGCGTCGGCGGTCGCCCTCATCACCGTCCTAGGCTACAGCCTCAAGGAGACGAACCTCATGGCGGAGCTCATCGACGGGCTCCGGGGCGTCCTCCCCAGCAGGATCCTCCTCGCTCTCATCCCCGCCGTGTTCGGGCTGCTGTCGATGCCCGGCGGCGCCCTCATGTCCGCCCCCTTCAACGAGCCCGAGGCCGAGAGGCTGGGGCTGAGGCCGGAGCACAAGACCTACATCAACGTCTGGTTCCGCCACCTCTGGTACTGGGCGTCCCCCATCTCCTCTGTGACGATCCTAGCGACGAGCCTAGCCGACGTCAGCCTCAACCGCTTCCTGGCGGCCCAGCTGCCCCTCTTCGCGGTCACCCTGGCGATAGGTTTCTTCGTCTCTGGGATGTTCATCAAGAAGGACGGCAGGATCAGCCATGGATTCAGGGGTTCGAGGGAGGTCTTCAGGGGGCTTGCGCCCATCGGGGCAGCCATCGTGCTGAGCACCTTAGGGTTGCCCCTCTGGATCGCCCTCGCCGCCGGCATCGCCCTTATCTTCAACTTCAAGAGGATGAGCCCAGGGAAGGCTCTGGGGATGGCCTGGAGGGGGATCAGGTGGGACGTCGTAGCCGCGGTCGTCGCCACCATGTTCTTCAGGCACATCGCCCTGGCTTCGGGATCGGTGGTCGCCCTCTTCGACGTCATCGCGGGGACCGGGGTGCCTCTCATCGTCATCTTCATCGTTGTGCCCCTGCTGGTGGGCGCCATCTCGGGGACGCCGACGACGGGGATCGGGATCGTCTTCCCGCTCCTCCTCCCCCTCTGCGGCTCCTCGAACCTCCACATGATCAGCGTCATCTACGCGGGCCTCGTCGGGGGCTACCTCGCATCCCCGATGCACCTCTGCCTCGTCCTCACCAACAGCTACTACAAGTCGGAGATGGGAAAGGTCTACAGGTACCTGGTGCCCTCCACGGCCCTCCTGTACGTCGTCGCCATCGTCTATCACCTGATGCTGAACGGCAGCGTCCCGTAGTAGACTTCAGGGGAACCGATTTATTCCATGTCCGACTAGACCTGATCGGTTCACTTGGGAGTCAACCTAACGCCCATCATCATCAGGGAGTTCACCGACCTCGCCTCCCTCAGCGGGCGCTCCTTCGCTGTCGACGCCTTCAACGTCCTCTACCAGTTCCTCGCCCTCATCAGGACACGGGAGGGGACCCCCCTGACGGACGGGGAGGGGCGGGTGACCTCCCACCTCGTGGGCCTCGCATTCAGGACGACCCGGCTCATCTCCCAGTACAGGATGAGTCTGGTCTTCGTCTTCGACGGGAGGTCGCCGACACTGAAGAGGGCCGAGATCGTGAAGAGGGGCGCCCTCAAGCGGAAGGCAGAGGAGGAGTACGTCCGGGCCGTCGAGGCGGGGAATTACGCGAAGGCGTTCTCCAAAGCGGTGCAGACCAGCAGGCTCAGCTACGACATGGTGGGGGACGCCAAGAGGCTCCTCGACCTCCTCGGGATCCCCTGGGTCCAGGCTCCGGGGGAGGGGGAGGCCCAGGCGGCCCACATGGCGGCGAGGGGGGACGTCTGGGCGGCGAGCAGCAGGGACTACGACGCCCTCCTCTTCGGGGCGCCGAGGCTCGTTAGGTACCTCACCATCCAAGGGCAGGAGTGGCTCCCCAGCAAGGGGAGGGCCCGAAGGATCCATCCCGAGGTCATCGACCTTGATAGGTTCCTATCCGAGCATGGACTGATGAGGGAGCAGCTCGTTGACCTCGCCATCCTCGTGGGGACAGACTTCAACGAGGGCATCAAGGGCATCGGCCCCAAGACCGCCCTCAAGCTCCTGAGGAGTCACGGACGCCTCGAGGAGATGCCAAGCAAGGTGACGGAGAATCTCCCTGACACCGTCGACCAGATTAGGGAGATCTACCTCCGACCCGAGGTCACCGACGACTACGGCGTCGAGGAAGGGCCCCTGAGGGAGGAAGAACTCGTCTCCTTCCTCTGCGACGAGCGCGCTTTCTCCAGGGAGAGGGTGGACACCGTTATTAGCAGGATGAGACAGTCGAGGGCCCAGAGGAGCCTCAGCTACTGGATAGGGGGCCTGTGAGATGCAGACGCCCTTCTCCAAGCTGGCAGGTCTCTGCAGGGACCTCGAGGCAACGACGAAGAGGACGGAGAAGTCGAGGCTCCTCGCCGAGTTCCTCAGGGGCCTCGACGCCGAGGAGGTGGCCCCCGCGACTCTCCTCATCGTGGGCACCGTCTTCCCCGAGTTCGACTCCCGCACCCTGGAGGTGGGATGGAGCACGATGAGGCGAGTCGTGGACGGGGGAAGGCAGACGACGCTATTCGACGAGCCCCTCACCATCACTGGAGTCAGCGAGACGCTCGGGAAGATTGCAAAGGCCTCGGGGCCTGGCTCCAGGAGGGTGAAGGGGGGTCTCCTTGAGGGGATGATCTCCCGGGCCGACGTAAAGGACGTCGAGGTGCTGGTGAGGATCATATTCGGCGAGATGCGGATCGGCGTCAACGAGGGGATGATGCTCGAGGGGATCGCCGAGACTGCAGGCGTCGACTCCGGCCTCGTGAGGCGCGCCCTCATGCTGACGGGGGACCTAGGTTTCGTCGCCAGGCTGGCGCTTGAGGAAGGTGAGGGGGGGCTCAGGTCGGTCAAGATGCGGCTCTTCGTCCCCGTCAAGCCAATGCTCGCCACCATGTCCTACGACATAGCCGAGGCCATTGAGCAGCACGGTGGGGAGACGGCCTTTGAGTACAAGTTCGACGGTGCAAGGATCCAGATTCACCGTAGGGGCGACGAGATCAGGATATTCAGCCGCCGCCTCTCGGAGGTCACGGGGAGCCTCCCGGACGTGGTGGGGCTCGTCGATGAGCGGATCGGGTCAGAGGACTTCATCCTTGAGGGGGAGGCGGTCGCCATCGGCGAGGGGGGGAAGCCACTGCCCTTCCAGGATCTGATGCGGAGATTCAGGCGGGTCCACGACGTAGAGGAGATGACCGAGAGGATCCCCCTCAGGCTCCACGTCTTCGACCTGCTCTACCTGGACGGCAGGCTCCTCATAGATGATCCCTACGTGGACCGCTGGGAACTCCTTGAGAAGGTCTGCCCTGAGGAGCTTCTGGCAGAGAGGCTGATAACGGGAGATTCGGCCAAGGTCAAGGCATTCCTCCGGGGCGCGATCGAGGCTGGGCACGAGGGGCTCATGGCTAAGCGCCTCGACAGCCGTTACTCGCCCGGCGTCAGGGGTAAGGGATGGTTCAAGATCAAGCCCACGGAGACCTTGGACCTCGTGGTGGCCGCCGCCGACTGGGGCTACGGGAGGAGGAAGGGGTGGCTCAGCAACTACCACCTCGCCGCCAGGGAGATTGACGAGTACATGGTCATCGGGAAGACTTTCAAGGGGCTCACCGACGAGGAGTTTACCTGGATGACCGACAGGCTCCAGGGGCTGAAGACCGGGGAGACCCGGTACACGGTCCACGTGAGGCCGAGCCTCGTCGTCGAGGTCGCGTTCAACGAGATCCAGAGGAGCTCCAAGTACAGATCCGGTTTCGCTCTCAGGTTCGCCAGGGTCACGGCGATCAGGGAGGACAAGGGGGTCGATGACGCCGACACCCTGGAGAGGGTGAGGGAGATGTACGAGGCCCAGTTCAGGTACAAGGCCAAGTATAACCGGTAGCGCCGGGGAAAACGTTATTTTGGCTGCGGCTCAAGCCTGTATTGGTGTACGAGCCTGCCCTTCTGCCCCAACTGCGGTACTGAGATCGACCTGGAGACGGACTACTGCCCGGTCTGCGGGCATTTCCTGGGGGAGGCCGTGGTCAGGGAGGGGGCGAGGGAACCCGTAAGGCGCGGGGTGATGAGCCACTTCAACTTCGCCCTTGGATTGGCAAGGAGGAATCCCATCGTTTTCGTACCCATCCTGCTGTATAACGCGGCGATGTCCGTCCTGGGAGAGCTGACGGATTATTTGGGATTAGGCGACATACTGGACAGGCTCTACAGCTTCCTCTGGCAGTACGAGGAGTTCTCCTACGTGAGCTACGCGTCGTACCAGCCGGTCCTTGAGATGCCGCCGGACCTGGAACGCCTCGTGTTCATCGGGGTGGCCATCGGCCTCGTCTACATCACCTTCTCGATGCTCAACCATGTGACCTCCATCCACGTCTCCAGGGAGGCGTATCTGAAGAGGGAGATCAACCTGACGGCAAGCTACACGTACGCGCTTGGAAGGCTCCTCACGTTCGTCGCGACGTCGGTGCTGGGAGTCCTGGGGGCGTTCGGGATCATGATGGTTCCCTTCATAGGGCTGCTCTTCCTAAGCGGGGAGGTGGGAGCCTCCATCACATTGATACTCCTCCTGGCGGCCCTCGGGGTCGTCGCCTCGTTCATATTCGTCTGGCAGACGACCTACTTCCTGATGGTCCTCAACGACTCGGGGATGCTGGCCTCCTTCGACGGCTCGGTGAGCTTCTTCAGGGAGAGGTGGACCACCATCGTAGGCCTCGGCCTGCTGGGCATAGTCCTCGGATTATCCCTGATGCTGATACCTGTCGTGGGGGGCTTCCTGAGCATACTTCCCGAGGTCGTGATCAACATCGCCATTATCGACCTCTACTATCAGTACAGGGGCAGGATACCCCAATAATCGGTGCTAGGAGCCGCCCCTGTACCTGACGATTCTCTCCACGAGGTCCACGAATGGGGATACGAAGGGCCGCAGGATCGGCTCCCCACCGAGGAACCTCCTGAAGTTATCGATGTCCCCCTGGACCACCGCACCTGAGAGAGGAGCCAGGAGGAGGCAGGCCGCGAGGAAGACGGCGGTGCAAGCGATCAGGTTGACGACGTGGTTCTGCGAGGCGATCAGCCCCAAGAGGCCGACGGAGAGCAGCCCCGAGAGGCCCGAGAAGGTGAAGACCGTCAACGTGTGGCGCAGGTCGACGTTGACCGAGTATTTACGGTTGACGACGTAGAGGTTCACCGCGTTCCCGATGAGCGTCGAGGCGAAGACCCCGATCTGCAGACCGGTCACCCCCGCGTACGAGGTGAAGACGGTGCAGGAGATCATGCTCAGGACCACGTTCAGCACCACGAGCCTGAAGGTGGTAGATGTGTCGCCCTGGCTGTTCAGGAACGCGTAGAGGGAGAGGGAGCCGAGGCCCACAGCGAAGAACTGGAGGAGGCCCAAGGAGAGATAGAGGGGGGCCTCGGGGTAGCCCGAGGAGAACAGGATGGTGACTGCCTCCCTCGACACGAGTATGAGCAGCGTGGTCGCCGGGACGACGACGAAGGTGGCATACCTCACCGACGCCCGGAAGAAGCCTCTCAGCTCCTCGGACTGCTCCCTGTAGTCGAACTTGGAGAACGCCGGGAAGATCACAGAGGTGACGGGCACCGTGAAGAGCGTGACCAGGGACTTAAACTTGGTCGCGATGTCCAGGTTCCCTATGGCGGCGTCGGTGGCGAACCAGGCGAGGAGCAGCCCCTGATACCTCATCCCCAGGTTGCCGATGAAGCTGCTCAGGTAGAGGGGTGACCCGAACCTCAGCATGGCCCTCAGGGAGGTGTCCTCCACCGCGCCGCCGTCTGTCGAGCCCTCTCTGCCCCTCAGGTAGTTGAATATCAGCAGG
>DATLAV010000122.1:0-5121 GCA_035527235.1 Patescibacteria group bacterium
TCTACGCGGACATGTCAGAGCAGCCCGACGCCCTCAGGGAGGGGCTGGAGACCATCACCCAGACCACAATCGACTTCACACGGGAGTGCGTCGCCGAGGGAGCTACGGGCATCTTCTTCGGCATAGGAGGGGGAGGCGACATCTGGTCCAGGATGACAAGGGAGCAGCTGGAGGAGTACGCCCTGCATTACGACAGGAAGGTCCTGGACGCCGTCCGGGATGCACCCATCAGGCTGCTCCACGTCTGCAGCGCCGGGGGGGAGGACCCTCAAAAGGACGGGGGCTACATGGAGGACGGCTGGTTCGAGAACTACCCCGTCGACGCCATCAACTGGTATGACAGGAGCTTCACACCCCTTAAGAGGGCGAAGGAAGTCTACGGCGACAGCCTCTGCATCGTCGGGGGCGTCGACCAGAGGGCTACCATGGTTAACGGCACACCCGACCAGGTGGAGGCGGAGGTCAGACAGGCGATCGAGAGCGCAAGCGAGGGCGGCGGCCTGATAATCGGACCGGGCTGCACCCTGAGCCAAGAGACCCCCCTCGCCAACTACAACGCTGTGGCGAGGGCAGTCGAGAGGCACGGGCACTACAGACGCTAGTCCTTGGGGCTGTAACGGCCCTTCACGATGTCGTCGAAGAGTCCCTCGCAGTTGTCGGCGATGAAGTCGCCGTCCCACCACTCGAAGGTGAAGATATCGGTCTCGGGAAGGAGTACGTGGGGAACTCCCGCCTCCACGACCGCAACCTCACCCACCTCGAGGGGGACCTCGACTCTCTTGCCGTCGACGTGGAGAATGTTCTTCGCTTTTCCCTTGAGGAGAAGCGTATGCTGGTCGAAGGGGTGGACGTGGTTCCCCCTGTACGCCTCCAGCTTGGTCTCCAGTACGCCGTGGAACTTGCCGTGGTGTATGAACGAGTAGGCCTGGCCCACCTTCTCCGTCGACGCCCACTCCTCTATCTTGAATCCCATGAGCGAATCTCCTTACCCTCACCCAGACCTTCAGCGGGATTATATCGTTTTTTGCGGAAAAAATTCCGATAAGAATCTAAGAGGCACCTCACTCATCCCCCCTCCATGTCTACCAGGGGATGGCAGTCGATGGACGCCAAGATAGGACTTTTAAATAGTGCACTCATTGAAGTCTTTGAAACTGCTCAGTTGATTCCATTTTTACAGGTGTGACGACATGGACGAGGAGAGCCAGAGGGTTAAGGGCGTGATCGGCGAAGTCGGTCTGGAGAGAAATGACGACAGGTTTAACACGTTCAACCTGACGCTGAACATGATAGTCGACTCCGGGAAGCCCCTCACGTTCGAGCAGGCCGAGGCCCTCATGAACCGGTTCAGGAAGGAGCTCCTGGGCAAGAACGTCGAGATAGCCGCAATCATCTTCGCTTGCCCGAACTGCGGCAAGGAGTTTAACACAGAGCAGGGCATGAAGCAGCACCTACGCAGGATTCACGGTCAGCCCAAGAAGGCCACCATAAGGAAGACCCAACCTAAAAAGTCGATCAGGAAGAGGACAACGAGCAAGAAGAAGGGCGGGAAGAAGTAGACCAGAAATTTCCCTCCCTGGGGCACTTTTTTCGTAAGTTCCCCCCGATAAAAGACACCATTTAGTTAAAATTTTTTAAACAATAAACAACAATCACTCTGAGGTTAGATGTCATGGGCGGTATCGTCGATAGCCTTGACCTGAAGATCATAAGCCATCTCCAGAAGGAGGGGAGGATTTCCATCACCGAGCTGGCCGAGAAGATAGGTTCATCGCGTCCCACTATCACCAATAGGCTGAGAAGGCTGCTGGAGGAGGACATCGTCAAGGTGAGAAGCGGGCTCAACCTCTCCAAGCTGGGCTTCAAGATGGCGTGCCTCGGACTCGACATCAAGGACGAGAACGCATGGAAGATGATGAGGACCGTGATGGAGGGCTGCCCAAGGGTCATGAGCGTGTTTAGGACCACGGAGAAGTCGAACGTCCACCTCTCCATGTGGGCCGAGGATGAGAGCTCCCTAAACTCCACCATCGAGTCCTTTAGGGAGAACCCAAACGTCGAGGTCGTCTACGCCCACTACCTCGGGACGCCGATCCAGGGCAACGCGATCGTCAACATCTGCTCCGGGGAGTGCGGCAACCCCCCGTGTGGCAGAGACAGCGTCGAGTGCCCCAGGTACAAGAACGGCTGGTGCAGGGGATGCCCCCTCTCAAGTGTCTACAAGAACCCGCTTCTGGAGTGAGAGGGATCTAGAGGGCGTCCGCCCCCTTCGCCCACTCGAAGTTCATCCTGATCTCCTCGGGGGTCACCGAGCTCTTCCTCGTCTTTATTGCCTTGAGAAAGTCTGCCCTGTTCACCGTCCTCGGCTCACCGGAGTCCATGGACTCGCTCTCCCTGAGCTCGTGGATGGGGATATACCACGCGTCCATGCAGAGCTTCTTGATGTCGTCCCCGGTGTACCCCACGGTTAGCCTCGAGAGCTCGCTGAGGTTGATATCGTCAGAGACCTTCAGGCGGGGCATGTTCTTCATGGAGATCTTGAAGACCTCCCTCCTCGTGATGTCGTCGGGTAGGGGTACCATGATCCTCTTGTCGAAACGCCTCAGGAGGGCTGAGTCGATGTTCCAAGGCCTGTTTGTGGCCCCCAGGACCATGATCCTCTCGTCGACTTTGGAGGTGATGCCGTCCATGCCCTGCAGCAGCTGGGTGAGCACCCGGGTCATAACCGCAGACTCGCTCCCCGTCCTCTTAACCCCTATCGCGTCGATCTCGTCCATGAAGATGATGGCGGGCTGCATCTCCCGGGCCACCTGGAACAGGGTCTTCACCCTCTGCTCGGAGTCACCCACCCACTTCACCATCAGGTCCGCTGCGCTGAGGCTGAAGAACGTCGTCTCGCACTCCGTCGCCGCCGCCTTGGCGATCAATGTCTTGCCGCAGCCGGGAGGGCCGAATAGGAGGACCCCCTTCCACGAGGGCATCCCCTCGAAGAGCTCGGGTCGCTTCAGCGGCAGGATTATGGCGTCCTCGATGGCCTGCTTCGCCTCCGCTAAGCCCGCTATGTCATCCCACCTAACGTTGGGCTTCTCAGGGACGATGGTCGAGAGGATCGTCTGCCGCTTCTCCTCATCGATGTCCTCGGGAAACGATTTACTCCCGGCGGGAACCCTCCTGCCCCCCGTCTGCTTCAGCTCGTAGCTCCTGTCGAGGTACTCCTCCGCCCTCTGGGCGTAGAGCTCCTTCAGCCTCTTGTTGTCGGTGTACTTGACCAGCGAGATCAGCAGATCGTAGGCCTGGAGGTAGTTGGCAATGGCCATCTCGCTGTTCCCCTCTCCGTCGTACTTCACCGCGTCGTGGGCAGCCTTCTTGGCCAGCTCGTAGAGCCTCGTTGACAGCTTCTTTTCCCCCGTTTTACCTACTTTAGTAAACTATTTAATCTTATCAAGATTAAGTAAACACTGTAAGGAGCAACCGTAGTTGGGAATAACAAAGCGCATTAAGGACCGAATTTTCGGGCAGCCTCTCAACGAGCTGATCACGGATATCAGGATCTACACGAAGCAGATCAGGCGCACCCAGCAAAGGTTCGATAAGAGGGTAAACGAGCTCAGGGACAAGGCGAAACAGGAGATACTGGGCGGTGAGTCCAGCCGGGCGAAGATGTACATGCAACAGTCCCTCAAAGCGAAGAACACGGCCTTCTCTCTGGACATGTTCGTCCTCGCGATGGAGGACCTCGCCTTTGACCTCCAGAACGCCTCCAGCGTCAACATGATGGCCCCCGTGATGGGGAAGATTAGTAAGAGCCTGGGAAAGCTGGACCTGCTGAAGACGGGCAACGTCAGCCAGATCATGGGCAAGGTTAACAGCCAGATCGAGCGGGCGGGCTTCAGCATCGAGCAGATCTACGACGACATCAGGGACTACGAGCCCTTCAGCATCAGCACCCTCACCGACGAGTCTGTCGACCTCGAGCTGGACAAGCTGACCGAAGAGGTCATGGCGGAGGGGCCCGCTATGGGGCTTCCACCGAGTAAGCTCAGCGAGCTGGAGAAGAAGCGTGACGAGCTGAGGAACAAGTAGGCGGTCAAATGTTCAGGTCAACCCCGAAGAAAACGGATCTGCTGGACCAGCTGGACCTCGAGATCGAGGAGCACCGGCGGGTGAGCAGCGCTCTCCGAAAGGAGTACCTCAAGTTCAGGCAGGAGGCCTCGGAACTCATGGAGGAGGGCCTAGAGGGCGTCGCCAAGGGCAGGCTCAAGAGCGCCCTCTACGTGCGCAAGCTCCGAGAGAACAAGGAGAACATGATCACCAACCTTCAGACCACACGCCTCCAGCTCTCAGTGTCAACCGACAGGACTACCCACAGGACCCTTGAGAACGTGAGCGTCCTATTGAGGCAGTCCAGGGTCGACAGGGAGCGCACCGAGATGGAGTTCGGCAGCATCTTCACCGACATCGAGATGGAGATGGAGGAGGAGGGAGCCGAGACCTTCGGTATGGAGAGCTCAACCCTCGATGACGAGTTCGAGAAGCTGAAGCAGGAGCTCGGCATGGCGAAGACGAAGGAGCCCGTCCAGGAGGAGCCGAAGAAGGTCGGGTTCCCAGAGCTGCCCTCGGTACCCAAGGCCGCCGAGCCCGAGGAGAAGGAGCCCACCGAGAAGGAGAAGGAAGAGAAGCTCCGCGAGGGCTGACCCTTGGCGGGCTACCCCCCAATCCCGGACCCCTTCAAGGGGAAGCCCTGGATGTACTCGATGCCCCGGGGGCCCAACCAGCTGAGGGAGTGGAGGGAGGCCTGGGGGAAGGCGATCCTCGGCTGGGCGGAGGAGAACAACGTCGACCTGGTCGCATTCAGCGACCTTCTCGGGATCGCACCCCTCAACAGGCTGGGCGCCGACGCCCTCAGGGAGATCATCGAGAGCCTCAGGGCGTCGACGTTCGCCGAATACTGGAAGAACGACAAAAGCCTGGTGCGGATCCACTGGCGCTCCCTTGAATTATGGGCGGAGAGGGTTCTCGAGGAGGCGAGGAGGGGCGGAAAAAACGTAATCTACGGCCTCGAGGGCGTCTACGATCTGGTGGCCAGCACTCGGAAGCTACCGGTGGAGGACGTTGAGAAGA
>DATLAV010000123.1:0-11941 GCA_035527235.1 Patescibacteria group bacterium
GACATTCGAGTGGTTCTTGGAGGAGGCTATGAAGAGACGTATGAAGGTGGGTTTCATCGCCGCCAGCGACGACCACTCAAGCCGTCCCGGGCTAACCTATCCCTCCGGGGGGATGACGACGAGGGGAGGGTACACGGGGGCCTACGCTAAGGAGCTGACCCGGGAGGCGTTATGGGAGGCGTTCTGGGCCCGGAGGGCGTATGGGACGACGGGGGAGCGGATCATCGCGCATGTGGAATCGGACGGGCACCTCATGGGAGAGGAGTATTCCACGGATAAGACTCCAGAGATCAAGGTGGAGATCGCCGGTACGGCGCCTCTCCACGAGGTCGAGGTCTATAACTGGGAGCAGCCCATCTACAGGCACCCCTTCGCTGAGCCATCGAACGACTCGGAGAAGCTCATCAAGGTGGAGTGGAGCGGCGCCCGTGTCAGGAGCAGACCCAAGGTCGTGACCTGGGACGGCGGCCTCACTGTGGAGAACGGGCGAATCATCGATTACAGAGAGTTTGCGTTCGACTACGCCTACCAAGGCGTGGAGAAGGTCTCAGACCGTCAGCTAAAATGGGAGTCCACGACGGGAGGAGACCCGGATGGGGTACTGCTGAAACTAGAGGGCAACGAGGACGCCGAGGTGACATTCGAGACGGGGCCGGTCACGTTCAAGTTCAAGCCAAAGGAAATTAACTACGAGCCCAGGGTCATCGAAGCTGGGGGATTAAACCAGAGGGTCAAGGTCTCAACCGTCAAGGAGGAGACGCCGGATACCCTGGGGTTCACCTACAGGGATGAATCAGCCGCCAAAGGTCTGAACGCCTACTGGGTGAGGATCGTCCAGGCAGATGGCGCCATGGCGTGGACGAGCCCTATCTTCATCCAATATAAATGAAAGCAGGACCACCAAATCCCTTCTTTTCTATGTAATAGTTTTTAGGCTCTGCATGAACTGAAGTTCTCCTGATAGAGCTGCATCAAATCCACCAGCATCGTTTTAGGGGTACATATAGGATCAGGTGTAGATGATCGACTTCACCGTCGTCGGGCATATAGCTATCGACAGGATTATCACTCAAGAAGATGAGAGGATCCAGCTAGGAGGACCGCCCACCTTCGTCACCTTGTGCGCCCAGCTGCTAGGCGGGTCCGTCGAGGCGGTGACGAAGATGGGGGAGGACATGCCGACGGAGTACATCCAGCGGCTCAAGGAGCTGTCGCTTGATGTCAGCGACCAGATCGTGGAGGGCTCTCAGACGACGAGGTTCGTCTTGGACTACAGGCATGGGGAACGGGCGCTCAGCGTCGAAAGCGTTTGCGCGAATATCACCGCTGAGGACGTCGAGAGGCTCCATGATGCGGCACTCCTTGCCCCCATCATGGATGAAGTCCCGTCGGAGACGATCGATGCCATCGAATCGGAGGTCCTTGCATTGGATCCTCAGGGGTTCCTAAGGAGGGTGGGTGATGGTGGTGTCATCGAGCCGAAGAGCTGGATCGATGAGGGTCTCATGGGGAGGCTATCCGTCGTCAAGTGCTCCGAGGCGGAACTGAAGCTCATGACGGGGGCCGTCCAGACCATCAAGGGCCTAAGAACACTCATAGGCCTCGGCGTCCACATCGCCATCGCCACCAGGGGAGAAGTAGGCTCCCTGCTGGCTATAGATAAGAGGCTATACGATGTCCCGAGCGTGAAGTACGTCGCTCTCGTAGACTCCACGGGGGCTGGGGACGTCTTCATGGGGACCTTCTTCAGGGAATACCTCAGGGATGAGGACCCCCTCTGGTGCGCATCGCTTGGAGCGGCAATGGCCTCAGCCGTCGTCGAGACCCCCGGCGCAATCATAGAAAAATCCGTCAAGGCTGTCAGAGAACGCGCAGAGGCCGTGTTAGACGGGATCACGAAGTTCTAGGTAAATCGACGCCTGGCCACGTAGTAGACCCCGAGGGCCAGGATAAGGTTGAACGCCCAGGTGCCCATCAGATTTACATAATCAAGGCTTCTGCTCAGGTCTTCGACGGAGCTAGCTGCATTAGCCGCCTCTGAAGCTGCATCGGCCGCCGCCTTAGCTGCCTCCGTGGCCCCCAACATATCGCCGCTTGCCTCAGCCTTCATTGAATCGGTCGCCCCCTCAGGGGCACTGGCTATCTCTCCGCCCATCAGCTCATCTGACTCGGCACCCGGCGTCCTGGTCAGGAACTCCGGTTTCCCGCCTTCGCCCCCTGGTAGCAGGGCGACCTGCGCGGGCACCACGGAGATCAGCATGTATCCAAGGGCGATGGCTACGATCGTGTAGGTGTACATCTTAGGCATCAATGGTCTCTCACTTCCTCGGGACTAAGTCCCACGGGGCCGTATATAGTACTACACTTTAGAACAGCCACCTCAGAGGGCCGGATCCCCGGATTACATGCTAAATTTAGCACTTTTTTAGATGTTAATTCAGCCAGGTTTGTCCCTCCATATGCGGACCGTCTCGTACCAGAGCGTAACCGTCGGCACCACCCCCAGTATCAGCGCGCTGACGTAGAACCTCGTCGGCTGGAATGGGAACTGAAGCAGGAACGTGACGACCATCGTCGTGGCGAGGACCGCGGAGAAGAGAAACCTGGGGAGCATGATCCCCCCGACGCTGACGAACTGCCGCAGGACGCCGATCTTGACCTCCCGCACGAGCTTGTACTCCCCGTAATCGCTCTCCACCAGTCCCAAGTCCTGAAGCTTGTTCAGGTGGTAGGAGGAGACGCTGGGGCTGCTGAACCCCAGGGACCTCTGGACCTCCCGCACGCCAACGGTGGGCTCCGTCGACCTCAGGAGGTACATGTAGACGAGAAGCGTCTTCCCCTTCAGCTCAGCTGCTATGACCTCATCCTCGGACAATACGTGTTCTCTCCTATATCTGACTGAATAATGATAAAATCCTTCTCTCGCTCAGCCCCCGAGAAGGTTCAGGATCGCCAGCGTGGCGTGGAGGGCCTCCTCGGTCCTCACCGTCTCGGACCCCTGATCCGGGATCATGTTCACGACGTGGTCAAATAGACTTTCGAGGTCAACCCCGAGCAAGTCCCCCAGCCCTCTCCTCGGGGAGCCGAAGGCGATCAGGGCGTTTTTCGCTCCCCGCCAGACGGAACGTATCTGGGGCTCAGCATCAGGGTAGGACATACCATACCGGCTTGTGGCGATGCTGAGGTCGAACTCCCCACTCGATAGAAGCCTCGCCAGCCTCATCTGGGCTAGGTGGACCTCGAAACCCCAGTAGGATTCTATATCCTTCTTCCTGGCGAACCTACCCATCAGCTCCGGCGTGACCCTGGTGACCTGGACGGTGGCGCGCCCCCCGATGGACGGGGCCTTCCCCTCCGCCCTCAGGGGCCTGTCGACACCTATGTCGACCAGGAACTCGCCCCCCTCCTCTGAGAGGACGACGCCCTCCCTAAACTCGCCGCGCGCGAGCTTCCTGTGGTCCTTCTCAAGGGGGTGGTGGGGGGTCCGAAGCGGAGGGAGCACCCCGGCGTAACTGAGCTCGGGCCTCCTGCCAATCAGGTGCCTCCTCAGGTACTGGGGCGTCTCAACGTACTTCAGGACCTGCTGGAGGAGCCTTCCCTCGTCCGGTTCGTCGCGGTAGATGTAGATACCGTCGACCCTGTAGATGGAGGCGGCCCTCGCGACATCACCGATGACTAGGGTTTTCTCCCTGAGGTGGGGGACCTCCGCGACGAGGGATGAAGGGATTGCTATGGAGAGCCTTGTCCCTCTCCTGACGCTCAAGTCTCTGATTCCTCCCTCAGGCGGGGCCAGGCCGACCAGCCCGTCTTCACGAAGCGCTCCCTGTTCTCCAGGTGTTCCCGGATCCATGCCAAGAAGGCGTCGTAGCTCCTCATGCCGGAGACCATGGAGGTGTCCCCGACCCCCAGCTTCACGAGGCTGCTGATGAACTCCCGTTCGGCGAGGTCCTGGGTGCCCCCCGTGATCTTCACGTGGACGACGTTGTATCCCCTCGCCACCAACTCGTCCCTCGCCTTGGAGAGGACGTACCCCGTGCAGACGTGGAGTGGCTCCCGCCGCTCGATCTTTAACGCCTCGACCCCCTCGAGGACTATCTCCAGGGTCACGTCCAGGTACCTCTTCTCCTTGAAGGCTGATCCCTGGAAAAGGGGAAGGGGCACCTCACCTACGTGCCTCTCACCCGTCTCGACCCGGCGCATCACGATGACTACGCCGCCCAGCAGGTCGCCCCAGCCTGATTGACGCCCGCCCTGCGGGTATCGTCCACCTCGACGACCATATCACTCTTGAGGAAAGAGAACGAGACGACCTCTATTTAAGATGAGAGCAGGGTCAGACCCGCTTCAGCTCGGCGATGGCGTCCTCAGAGCTCGGGTCCACCCCGTTCAGAAGGCCGAGGTAGACAGAAACGAAGTCGCCGAGGTAGGTCATGGAGAGAATCCTCGCCAGCCTCCCCGTTCCCAGGGCCCTGACCTCCTCGATACCGCTCACACCCGGCTCCATCAGCTCCTTGAACCTGTCGATCCTCCGGGTCATCTTAGCGTCCTCCCCCGCTGAGTCCCTGAGGAGGACCAGGCGCAGGAGTTCAAAGGTCTCCCTAGGCGCCTGGCTGGAGAGGATCACGTTGTGGAATAGCTCGGGGAAGAACCCTGAAAACGCTGGGACCTTGCTGTTCTCGTTGAGCTGGGTCCCAAACCTGTACGCGACGCCGCTGAGCAGTTCGGAGCCGTACACGACAGGGACGTGTCCCACAAGTTTAGATGCTAGCTCCGTAGCCAGGTTCTCGGTCGAGGGTACGTCATATGCGATCTCCCCCCTCAAGCCCTTGAGAACCCTGATAGCCTCGTCCACTTCTTCCCAGGATTTTAGGATGAGCCCCAGCCTGTTCATAGTCGAAGCGATGGAGAAAAACAGGTAGGGCAATGCGGCCCTAGGCTTAAGCCCGGCGGGCAGAAATATGACAGGAATGCCCTTCTCCCTCGCCTCACTCTCGAGCAGTCCCCCCGACGTGATGGCTACTATTGACGCTCCCATCTCCGCTGCCTCCTTGAACGAGCTGAGCGTCTCCTCCGTGTTCCCAGAGTAGCTTACAGCAATGACGAGGGTGTCCTCCTTGACGTGCCCGGGGACGTGGTACCCGTTCGAGACGACCAGCGGGACCTCGGACTCCTCCCACAACCAGTCCCTCACCAGCCTGCCCCCGATGGACGAACCGCCCATGCCGATGAAGACGACCCCGTTGAAGCTCCGGTCCGATAATTCCTCCAGAGGTGTTCCCTTGACTATCTCGATGGCGTGGAGGCAGTTCTCCGGGAACCTCGCGAGGGTGTCAAGCATCCCTCCGCTATCAAGCTTGCTAATCGCTTCATGATCGTTTAGTATGCCCATCATCAAATATAGACCTCGTACCGGTTAAAAATTGCATCCGTTTATTCGCGATTAAAAGAAAGAAGTGAGTTGTATGTGGGTTCTCTGTCCTCGCCTACTCCTCGACGACGATGGCGCCGACGGGGCACGAGGCCTCGCAGGCCCTGCAGGCGATGCACTGGTCCTCTTTTTCCGGAGTGACCTTCTCACCATCGAACTCGAACACGCCCATGGGGCATGTGTTGACGCAGGTCTGGCAGACTGTGCACGTTTCCTGATCAAGTTTTACGCTCGGCATCTATCTGACCTCTTTAGGTTCCTCTGTATTTGCAGATATGATTATTTAAAGGGTGAGGTCAGGGACTCAGCCAGCGGATCGCAGGGCTGTCATGGACTCCTCTATGCTCTTTGTCGCCCACTCCATGCGTTGGAGCCTGTCCTGCTTTCTCCTCTGGAAGTCCCTCCTCGAGACGCGCCTCGCCCGGAGCCTCACGTCTAGGTTCCTGAGGTCGTCTCCGCACCGCTTCAGCTCCTCCTCCGACTTTCGGACCTCCCTGATCCTCTCGGTGAGCTCGGGTTCGGAGTCTAGCATCTCGGTTTCCAACCTCCTGATGGACCTGACGATCTCGTCCTGCCTCCGGGTGATCTCGGCGTTCCGGAGCTCGAAGTCCTCCTTCCTGAGGGTGGAATCCTCGAGTTCTTGCTCCATCTTCAGGTACTCGTGGAGGAGCGAGAGGCGTTCACCGTACAGATCGATGTACTCCTTCAGCTTGGGCTTCTTGACGACGACTGAAGCCTCTGCTTTCGCGATGGAAGGCCTACGCCTTTGGTAGAAGTATACGCCACCCAAAGCTGCTGCAACCACAAAGACTATCGCAGCAGGCCCGATGAGAGGCGCTAACGGGTTCAGTGAATACTCCGCGCGTACGTCCGGGCGCTCATCGGGGAGTACGGCGCCGAGTTCGACGGTGAAAACCGTCGTTCTCCCGATCTTCTCCGTTGATGAGTGCTCAGGGTTCAGAGAGGCAAGGCTGCCCCCCTCCGGGAGGGCGACCTTCACCTTGAGGTCGTGGATGTAATGTGGTGTCCTGTAGATCGGGTAGGTGAGGAACGATGAACCCCCGGCGCCCTCGACGTAGTTGCCCTTCGGCACCGTGTAGGAGACCGTGAACCCCCAACTGTATCCCGAGCTCATGAAGGACCTCGGGACGACGTAGACGTCCAGGATCTCGTCCCCCTCTGACGGCTCGTCGTATTCGACGTCGATGGACCCCACTCCGTCGACCGCTCTCAGGTTCGATGCCTCCCTCGGCAGTTCGAGGTGGAACCTCCTGATCGCGCCATCCCTGTTGACGATCCTGTAGCTGTCCTCCACCCTCAGGCTGCCCTGGCTCACCTTAATGTTCCTGATCATCTGCTCGCAGGTGAGGAGGTACTCGTCATCGGGGGCGGGGATGTACGCGAACGTCGCGTTCTCGTTGGCCATCGGCCCGAATCCCTCTGCCTCGTACCTGATGGTCTCCACATCGTCCTCGATGGCATGAGTGAAGTTGAATGATGAGAGGATATCCTCGTAGATCGCGTCAAGGGGCAGCTCGAGCATGAGTTCAAACGATGAGATGTTATACTCTATCGCAGGAAAGACGGGCAGCATCATTGCGTAGATTCCGTTCACCTCGTAACCCTTCTCCACCAACAGATATGAGGCCTCGATCTTGAGGCTGGTCGCCCCCTGGAGCTGCACGCTTGGCTGCACCTCGATGGCGTAACCGTCGAAGCCACCCACCAACTCCTCGTCGTATTCGAGGATCTTCCCCAGATCGGGGAAGTAGAATGAGCGGCTCTCGCTGGAATAGAGATTCTTGAAGCCCGTCCAGAACTCTTCTACAGTCACCTCCTCCCCCTCGGGAGCCCTCAGAGTGAAAGTGTCAGAGATGTGGATCATCCCCCCATTCTCTATCTTGACGTACCGATAGACTTCCACCAAGGGTGAGGCGCCTTCCGGGGAGGACGTTAGCTGGGCACCCGCCTGCATACCGAGGGGCAGGGTCAGCATGGTGATCACGATGATTAGTGTAGCTAGACCGCGTCTCAAGGTTGACACCGTACAGAGTAAAGACGTACATCCTACCTTTAAAAACGTAGGGAACCGCGCCTCCTCGTCCGGGAGCTAATGTTATTAGAGATGTTGTGTTTACATGAGTCGTATAGATTGGAGGTCCATTGATTGAGTAAACCTCACCCGTACATGCCCAACAGCGTCCCGGAGATCAAGGAGAAGATGATGGAGGAGATCGGCGTCAAATCCATCGAGGAGCTATACTCCGACGTGCCGGAGCGCCTTAGGTTCAAAGATACACTCGACATCCCAGGACCCTACACCGAGGCCGAGGTCAGGAAGGAGGTCTCCTCCCTCCTAGAGAAGAACTCCAGCCTCAGGTGTGCGCCGTTCCTCGGCGGAGGGGTCTGGCCCCACTACGTCCCTGTGGTCGTCGACGAGATAGTGAGCAGATCCGAGTTCCTGACGAGCTACACCCCGTATCAGCCCGAGATAACTCAGGGCATGCTCCAGGTAATATTCGAATACCAGAGCCTCCTCTGCGAGCTCACCGGCATGGACGTCGCCAACGCCTCGATGTACGACTGGGCTTCCGCCCTCGGAGAGGCCGCGAGGATGTCGAGCAGGTTCACCCGGAAGACCAACTTCATCGTACCGAGCCTCATCAGCCCAAGCAGATTCTTAGTGATGAAGTCGTACACGGATACCGCCGGAATCAATGTCCAGCAGGTGGACTACAACAAGGCCACTGGTCTCCTCGACATCGAGGACCTGAAGGAGAAGATGAACAACGACACCGCCGGCGTCTACATCGAGAATCCCTCATACCTCGGGTTCGTCGAGGAGCAGGTCGAGGAGATCGCCGAGGTAGCGCACGACGGGAAAGCCCTCTTCGTGGTGGGCGTTGACCCCATCTCTCTGGGTCTCATCAAGCCCCCTGGCGAGTACGGAGCCGACATGGTGATAGGTGAGGGTCAGCCCCTCGGGAACCATATGAACTTTGGGGGGCCCCTGCTTGGGATCTTCGCATGTAGCAACGAGACCAAGATAATCAGGCAGATGCCCGGTAGGCTCATAGGGCTGACGGAGGCCCAGGAGGGCGGCAGGCGAGGCTTCACGATGACACTGCAGACCCGTGAGCAGCACATCAGGCGTGAGAAGGCGACCTCAAACATCTGTTCCAACCAAGCCCTCTGTGCGGTAGCGAGCGCTGTCTACCTCTCCCTCCTCGGGCCGTCTGGAATGAAGGAGCTGAGCGAGCTCGTCGCTAGTCGGGCGAGGTACGCCATGAGGCGTATCGGCGACCTGCCTGGCGTCAGGGCGCCCCTGTTCAGCAGCTTCCACTTCAAGGAATTCACAGTCAGCTTCCAGGACAATACAGTCGACGAGGTGAACCAGGGCCTCTTCGACAGAAGGCTGCAGGGGGGTAAGTCCCTAGCGAAGGAGTTCCCCGACCTGGGTGAGTCCGCACTGTACTGCGTCACAGAGGTGCACACCAAGAAGGACATCGACAGGCTGATCTCCTCCCTCAGGGAGGTGCTGGAGGGATGATCATGAGGAAGTTTAGGCAGGCCGACTGGGAGGAGCCCCTCATCTTCGAGCTGGGAAGGGAGGAGAGGGTGGGCTTCGCGGTCCCAGAGATTGAGCCGGAGCTCAGCGACGCCATCGACGATATCTCCGAGCTCGTGCCCTCAGGCATGCTTAGGACCAAGCCCGCAGGGCTCCCCGAGGTCTCCGAGGTGGAGGTCCTCCGCCACTTCATCCACCTCTCCCAGATGAACTACGGCGTAAACTCCGGGATCATCTATCCCCTGGGCAGTTGCACCATGAAGTACAACCCGATCATAAACGAGGTGCTCGCCAGCCACCCGAAGATCACCGAGGTCCACCCGGACCAAGACGAGGCGAGTGTGCAGGGGCTCCTGGAGATGCTCTACAAGCTGAAGCTCAACTTCGTGGAGGTCACGGGCATGGACGACGCCACCCTCCAGCCCGCGGCGGGAGCCCACGGCGAGTACACCGGCATACTGCTCATCAGGGCCTACCACATCGACTACGACGAACAGAACACGAGAACGGAGATAATCATCCCAGACTCCGCTCACGGCACAAATCCGGCGAGCGCGATGATGGCAGGCTACAGGACCGTGGAGGTGCCCTCTAAACAGGACGGTGGCGTCGACCTCGACGCGCTCAAGAGCGTCGTCGGTCCCCAGACCGCTGGGTTGATGCTGACCAATCCCAACACCCTCGGTATCTTCGACACGAACATACACGAGATCGCAGACATCGTCCACGAGGAGGGCGGGCTAATGTACTACGACGGGGCGAACCTCAACGCGGTGATGGGTATCTGCAGGCCCGGTGACATGGGCTTCGACGTCGTCCACTCGAATCTTCACAAGACCTTCTCCACGCCCCACGGCGGCGGAGGTCCCGGCGCCGGCCCCGTAGGGGTTAAGGAGCTCCTGGCAGAGTACCTGCCAATCCCGGACATCGTGGAGACCGAGGGCATCTACAGCCTCAGCTGGAACAAGCCCAAGTCGATCGGTAAGGTCCACGGCTACTTCGGGAACGTGGGGGTGATGCTGAAGGCGTACACCTACATGCTCTCTATGGGCGGTGCGGGGCTGAGGGAGGCATCAGAGCTGGCGGTGCTCAACTCCAACTATATTGCCCACAAGCTGAAGACGGTGAGGGGGCTTTCCCTGCCCTTTGGCGAGGGGAGGCCGAGGATGCACGAGGCCGTCCTCAGCGCCTCCAAGATGGACGAGGAGACGGGCGTCAGGGCTCTGAATGTCTCAAAGAAGCTTCTTGACTACGGGCTACACGCGCCGACGACTTACTTCCCGCTCATCGTGCCGGAGGCGCTGATGGTGGAGCCTACCGAGACGGAGCCCGTTGAGGCCCTCGACGAGTTCATCGAGGCGATGAAGGCAATCTCAGATCTGGCGTACTCCGACCCCGAGCAGGTGCTGAACGCCCCCACGAACACGGTGATCGGAAAGCTCGACGAAGCGAAGGCGGCGCACCCGAAGACCATCTGCCTGAGCTGGAAAACCTACTGCAACCTGTTCCTCTGAGTAGGGGGACATCCTTTTTATCTTAGAACGCGTTTGAGGGCTGGAGAAAACATGATCGAGTTGCTGATGAGCCTCGTGGCCCTCGAAATCGACTTCCTGAAGGAGGTGCCAGGGGCGACGATATTGATCCTGATCCTGTCTATCGCCCTCAACCTCGTCTCGGCGTACGCCGCCCGGAGGTCGATGAACGTCGAGGACTACAAGAGGGTGATGACTGAGTCAAAGTACGTCCAGGCGGAGCTCATGGACGCCATGAAGACGGACAACAAGCGGCGCATCACCCGGGCTCAGAAGCGTCAGCAGGAGGTCCAGCAGGAGACCCTCAAGATATCGTCGAGCAGGATGAAGACGCAAACGCTGATCCTTCTGCCCCTTCTCCTGATCTGGCCCGCGCTGAGCAACTTTCTCGGGAACATAGTTGTCGCTAGGATACCCTTCAACGCGCCCTTCTTCGGGACGAGGCTCCCTTGGGTCAACTGGTACGTGCTCTGCTCCCTGGCGAGCAACACGATCGTGCAGAGGGTCTTCGGCCTCACCTTCGAGATCGAGCCCAGGACTCCTACTTAGGGGACGTTCACCATGAATGGAGGAGGGGAGGAGGCCCCGAAGAGGGACCTAGTGATAGCGGTCAGCGGCCACCACGGCTCAGGGCGTTCAACCCATGCGATCAGGCTTGCAGAGGCTTTCGGTCTCAGGTATATCTCCTCGGGCACCATCTTCAGGGAGATGGCGAAGGAGCGGGGGATATCCCTGGAGGAGATGTCAAACCTGACAGAGCTAGACCCTGAGCTCGACAAGATGATCGACGAGAGGGCTCGGGAGGAGTCGAGGGCTGGTGGGGTCGTCGTGGACGCCACTCTCTCCGGCTGGATGGCGGTCGATCCCGACATCCGTATCTTCCTGACGACTCCTCTAGAAGTGAGGATCAGCAGGATTGCGGAGCGCGATGGCATCGCCATCGAGGATGCCGAGAGGGAGACCGCCGTCAGGGCCGAGAGCGAGAGGCAGAGGTTCCTCGGGTACTACGGGATCGACATCACCGATCACAACATCTACGACTTGATCCTGAACACCAACCTGTATGAGCCCAACGGCACTGCGCGAATCCTTAAAAGCGTGGTGGAGGAATACTGCGCGAGCAGGTGATCGTATGTCGGCCATGGATGTTGGACGGGTATGTATTAAGCTGACGGGAAGGGAGGCCGGTAGCAGGTGCGTAATCGTCGACGTCATCGACAGGAACTACGTCGTGGTTACTGGGCCCAGGGAGCGGACAGGGGTCAAGCGCCGCCGGGTCAATATGAACCACCTGAGACCCCTCGACGAGGTGCTGGAGATATCAAGGAACGCATCCGACGAGGAGGTAATGGGCCTCCTTAAGTAGGATTCAACCCTTTTTCGCTTTTCATCCTTCTGTAAGTCTCTAGATCG
>DATLAV010000124.1:0-7737 GCA_035527235.1 Patescibacteria group bacterium
TAATATAATTCACCATTTTTAGGTAAATAGACAATATGGCGCTGTTGAGTGGACGGGCCCACGGGCGTGAGTCGCGGCCTTCCAAAAATCTCGGATGCCTAGGCCTCCACGACCCTGACCTGCCCGCCCTCATGGCTCTTGTGCTCGATGACGGCGATCTTCGTCAGCCACTCCATGGGAACCTTGAGCTCCCCCACCCTCTTCGCGAAGTGATGGCAGTTGGTGTAGCTCGCGGAGCTGCAGATGCGGATGAAGTAGCTCTTGGTAATCCTGATCTCGCAGTCCATGAGGTAGGGGCAGTCGGTCTTCTTAAGCGCCTTCTTGAAGACCTCTGACCTCGTGGTCGGCACCTGTCCGCTCCCCATGGAGATCAACGCCAGCTCTCTAGTTCAGCTCTCTGCTGGTTTGTGTCGGGGCTCTGGAGCCTCAGCTTCGAGCCGGCGGAGGGGTCCTCGGGCAGGCAACTCTCGATCCTGTGAGTGAGTTCGTCGAGGACCTTCTCGTGCTCCTTGAGGGTGGTGATGATCATGTCGAGGACGTCCATCTTATTCTTGTAGTTCATGGAGTTACATCCTACAGATTTAATATGAATGCAAATATGATCATTATAAATGTATAAGATATGTGGAATCAGAAATGGATTAGTAAAAAGAAGTTAGGATAAGAGCACCAGATAATACATAAATAGATAAGTTATGTAGATCTCGTCCATTCCGGCCCCAATCGCGCCAGGGAAAGGCCGTTTCTCAAAATGTGAAAAATTGCACGACGGTACAACAAAATCAATATAGCGACTCGCCTCGCTTTCTCATGTATGCCAGATGACGACAGTCCGGATGGGATCGCCGTCCTCGACTTCGGGGGTCAGTACTGCCACCTCATCGCCAGACGCCTGAGGGAGATGAACGTCTACTCGGAGATACTCCCCTGCGACGCGCCCCGCGATGAGGTCCAGGGCCTCGAGGAGGTCATGTGCCTCAAGGGCATCATACTCTCCGGCAGCCCCGCGAGCGTCAGGATGGAAGGCGCCCTCCAACTGGACGACGGCGTCCTCGACATGGGACTCCCAGTCCTCGGCCTCTGCTACGGCCACCAGCTCATCGCCCACATGATGGGGGGAGAGGTGAGGCGGGGCGAGAGGAGGGAGTACGGCGTCACGGAGGCCCACGTCGACGAGCCTGTGGGGGTCCTTGAGGGGTTGAATCCCTTGGAGAGGGTCTGGATGAGCCACGGCGACACCGTCTTCAGCCTCCCAGACGAGTTCAGGGTCCTCGCCCACACCTCCAACTCCCCCGTAGCGGCGTTCATGCACGTGAGCAGGCCCCTCCACGGGCTCCAGTGGCACCCTGAGGTCGTCCACACTGACAGGGGCAGGGAGATGCTCAGCAACTTCGTCTTCAACGTCTGCGGCTGCGAGCCCAACTGGAGGCCCGTCAACACCGTTGACAACTCAGTTGATGAGATAAGGGGGAGGGTCGGGGATGCAAGGGCGGTCATCGCCCTCAGCGGCGGAGTCGACTCTAGCGTCGCGGCGGTCCTCGCCTCAAGGGCCCTAGGGGACCGCCTCACCGCCGTCCACGTGGACCACGGATTCATGCGCATGGACGAGTCGTGTAGTGTGGCCGACGTCTTCGGCAAGATGGACGTGGACCTCGTCGTCGTCGACGCCCGGGAGCGCTTCCTAGAGAGGCTGAAGGGTATAGTTGAACCGGAGGAGAAGCGCAAGATCATCGGTGAGGAGTTCATCAGGGTCTTTGAGGAGGAGGCTAGGAGGACAGGCGCCGAGTACCTCATCCAGGGGACCATCTACCCAGACCGAATCGAGTCCGGGTTCAGGAGGCACTCGGACAGGATCAAGACCCATCACAACGTCGGCGGGCTCCCCGTCAACATGGAGTTCAAGGGGATCGTGGAGCCCCTAGGGGACCTCTACAAGGACGAGGTGAGGGCCCTTGGCGCCAGGCTCGGCCTCCCGGAGTCCATCGTGAGGCGCCCACCGTTCCCGGGACCGGGGCTCGCGGTCCGCGTCATCGGAGAGGTCACCGAGGAAAAATTGGAGGTGCTGCGGAAAGCGGACGCCATCGTCTGCGAGGAGGTCGAGGCATCACCCCTCAGGGAGACGGCATGGCAGTACCTCGCAGTCCTCACAGACACCAGGAGCACAGGGGTGAAGGGGGACGAGAGGGCCTATGGGGCCACTGTGGCGGTCAGGATCGTCGAGAGCGTGGACGGCATGACCGCTAGCTTCTCCAAGGCACCCTGGGGGGTCCTGGAGAGGATCTCGACGAGAATCACTAACGAGGTGCCCGAGGTGACGAGGGTCGTTTACGACATCACCCACAAGCCCCCGGCCACCATCGAGTGGGAGTGAGAATATGGGATACAGATACGCTGAAGATGGACCCACGGCTGACCTCACCGTCGAGACTTGGGGGAGCACCATCGAGGAGGCCTTCGCCAACGTCGCAAAGGCAGCCTTCAACGCCATGACCCCCATCGAGGGAATAGAGGGAGAGGTATCGAGGGCCTTCGAGATCGAGGGGGACGACCTGGGCTTACTGCTCTTCAACTTCATCGACGAGCTTCTCTATATCCACGAGGTGGAACTCCTCGTCTTCTCAAGGTTCGAACTCGAGATCGACAGGGAGGAGTTCAGGCTGAGAGCCGTCTGCACCGGTGAGCCCTTCGACCTGGAGCGTCACCCACAGGGCATCGCGATCAAGGCGGTGACGTTCCACGAGATGAGCATCGAGGAGGGCCCGGAGAGATGGTCAATCAGGATAGTCCTCGATACCTGAGATACAGAACCTACATCACTGCTATGGATCAGGACTTCAATTCACTTATCTTTCCACAGCTCTCAGACGAGTTCTCGTAGAATTCCTCTCAGGTGGAACGTTTGGGGAGCGGAGAACACAGGTACGAGACAGGTACATCTGTATCTGTCGGAGCCGAGGACGCCCCATATACGAGTCCGTCTCAGTCAGGGGCAGATAATAGAACCCATGATGTCATATTCGACGACGAGGCCGAGAGGCAGAGCGTCCTCCTCGTGGATGACGACAGGCTGCTCTGCGACAGCCTCGCTTCACTTCTCCGTGTTGTGGGCTACGATGTCGAGAACGTCTACTCGGGCTCGGACGCTCTCTCGTCCGTGGGAAGGGGGGCCTTCGACGCGGCGATCGTGGACATCAACCTTCCCGACGTTACCGGGCTTGAAGTGCTCAGGGGGCTGAAGACGATGGACTCCGAGATCGGCGTCCTGATGCTCTCCGGAGTTGCGACCCGGGAGCACGCCTTGGAAGCCCTGAACAGTGGCGCCGACGCGTTCGTGCTGAAGCCGACGGAGCCCCACGTCCTCCTAGAGAAGCTCTCCAAGGTCGTGAGGGTGAAGAGGCTCCAGCAGAGGCTCCGGGAGTCCGAGGCCAGATACAGGGAGCTCTTCGAGAACATAGGGGACGGCACTTTCCAGTCTGACCTTGACGGCAACTTCGTCGTGATGAACCGGGCGGGGGCGCACATCCTAGGGTTCGAGGACCCGCGGAGGCTCCTCAGCGGCGGGTTGAAGGTCTGGGACACGTACATCTCCCGGGACGAGATGGAGAGCCTCTACGTCAATGTGGTCACCGAGGGGCAGGTCAGGGGCTTTCTCAGGAGGTTCAGGAGGCGGGATGGCTCCCTGGGATGGCTGGAGACGACGATAAAGACGAGGAGGAGGGCCGACGGGGAGCTCTCGGGCTTCGAGGGCATCTTCAGGGACGTCACCGACCGATTAAGATATCAGGAGATGCTGGAGACCCTCTACGGGCTCTGGGCCGACCTCGACGACGTGAGCACCCTGGACGAGGTCGTGAACCTGACCCTGGAGTTCCTGGACGCCACACTCCCCTTGGACTCGGGAGGCATCTACCTCTACGAGGAGAAGAAGCTCAAGCGCGTCGGGAGGGGACTCGGCGTGAGCCCGTCGGAGATGAGGCCAAACGAGAGCATCATCGTCTCGAGGGCGATGATGACCGGGGAGGCCCAGATCGTGGACGACATCGGGAGGGAGCTTGACGGGGAGGCGGAGGACGGCATGAACTCGGTGCTCGCGGTCCCCGTGAGGCGCAACGGTAAGACCGTCGCCCTCATCGACATCCGGGGCTCCAAGCCCAACGCCTTCACAGACGAGGATAAGAAACTCGTCGACATCGTCGCCGACCACGTCGCCAACACCCTGGACAGGCTGATCCGCTCGAAGCTCGAGCAGGAGCCAGAGATGAGGCTCAGGGACTTCCTCTGAGCGGCGGACAAACGAAAATAATCGTATCTCTCAGGTCGCTGCTGCCTTCACCTTGCGCTTCGCGGACTTGACGACCTTATCCCCGTGGACTAGGCTCATCTCGGGGCGGAACTTCTTGGCGTACTCGACGGCCTCCTCGGTGAAGCTGCTCCAGGACTTGATCGTCTTGACCCCCCTGCGGGCCTCTTTCTGGACGTCGTCCTTGGTCCACTGGAGGTAGGGGCACCTGTGCCCGAGGAACCAAGGTTTGAGGCATCCCTTGTCGATCCTCTTCTTAGCGCAGTAGATCCTCTTCTCGAACTGGGACAGGTTACAGCTGCGCTGCTCTCCTTTTCCCATGCCCCTTGTGTTGCCGAGGAGTTAATATCTACTTTATGGGCTGAAAGAACAGATCCCAGAATGGGTTCCGAGAGCAGTAAGAACGACTCAGTTGGGATTGAATCATCGGAAAGTCCTAAAATCAGACGCTTTTCATGTCGACTGCGGGGTAGCAGGAAAGGAGATTTATTTATCCCTTGGATGTTGACTATCGGAGACATTTCATGAAAGTCCTCGTTCTCCACGGAAGATCGCCCAGCGCCAACGGCCTTGAGCTCTTCGAGAAGGCGCAGGAGCTGGGCCATGATGTGACCTTGGGGAGCATCCTCGACATTTCCTCCCAGGTCTCGAACGCGGGCTCCCGCTTCTGGCTGAAGAGTAAGGAGATATCCGATACCGACGTCTGCTTCCTCAGGAGCTTCGGCCCCGGGAGCTGCGAGCAGACGACGCGCAGGATCAGCATGATCGAGCACATGGAGGTGGCGGGCATCAGGGTGGTCAACCCAGGGTACCAATTCCGAAGGGCGAGGGACAAGTACGCCACCCAGTACGTCCTAGCTTCAGCGGGGCTGCCGGTGGCGGAGACCTTCACGACCGAGAGCCTCAACCAGGCGTACAGCAAGGCGGAGGAGCTGGGGGTCAGCGTCTTCAAGCCCATCCTCGGCTCCATGGGGAAGGGGATCCTCAAGTTCGACGACCCTGACCTCGCCTTCAACGCCTTCAAGACCCTGAGCAGGATCGGTGAGCCCCTCATCGTCCAGGAGTACCTGAGGAACCCGGGGCGAGACATGCGCATCTTCGTCGTCGGCGACAGGGTTGTGGGGACGTCCTTCAAGTACGGCGCAGAGGGGAACTGGAAGACCAACGTCGCCCAGGGGGGGAGGATGGTCGACGAGCCCGTCTCCGATGAGTTCAAGGAGCTCGGCTTGAAGGCCGTGAAGGCCATGGGGTTGGACTACGCTGGCGTCGACATCATGGAGACTGACAGGGGACCCGTGATCCTGGAGGTCAACGGTGCACCGGGCTGGCAGGCCCTCAAGGAGTCGACGGGCACCGACATAGCGATGGAGATCGTCAAGTACGCCACCTCGGGGATTGAGTGAGATGGATGAGAGACCCTCGAGGATGCCGATCCGGATACTCATCGGCAGCGTCGGGGAGGCGGAGGGGGAGCTCGTAAGGTTCTCGGCGCCCCTCACCATAGGCGCCATAATGAGGAGAATGCCCGTGGAGGGGAGGGCCTACCCCCAGAGGGGGGGCTACTCGTTCATTGTGGGTCTCAGGCGGGGGACTGAGAAGGCCGTCAAATCGGTGAAGGCTGGGGACATTGCTTACTGGCCCATGGGTGACGCTATCAACATCTACACAAGCGACTCAACGACCGTTAACCCCGTGAACACCATCGGCAGGGTAACCTCCGGGCTCGAGTTCTTCACCGACCTGAAGAACGGAACCAGGATAAGGTTCGAGCTCTGAAATAGAGGTAAGACGGTCAATTACAGGCGAATATTACCTTCATTCGAGGATTATTACGAAAATACACACAATTTAAAGCGTTGAAATTCGTAAATATCACAGGTCGTTATCGATGTCTCTCGACGAGATGGACAGGAAGATAATTGAGCTTCTCCAAGAGGACGCAAAGATGTCCGCGAAGGAGATCAGTGGTATAACCGGGCGCCCTATAACCACGATCTACTCCCGCATCAAGAAGCTAGAGGAGTCCGGAGTCATCAAGGGCTACAAGGCGACGCTAGACGCAAGAAAGCTGGATCTCTCCACGACCGCCTTCGTCCTGGCCACGGCAGACATCTCGAAGATCGACCTCAAGAAGTATCCCAACTACTCCCTGGGCAGTGAAATTGCTAAGTTTCCCCAGGTCCAGGAGGTTTTCCTCATATCGGGGAACTGGGACTACCTGATCAAGATCAAGGAGAGAAGCACGGAGGCAGTCGGCGAGTTCATAGTGAACAAACTCAACTACCTTCCCGGCATGGAGAAGACGCTGACATGCTTGGTCTTCAGAAACATCAAGGAGACGCTGGACCTCCCCATCGACATCGAAAACGATCTATTATCAACCGATGATGGAGCCTGACAACCCACTAGGAGTCAGGGTGATGGGTGGATACACGCGCGTTTAACACCTTCGGGGCACCTGAGGGGGCTCACAAGCCCGAAACATTCGAGGCTAAAATGGGTGGTGGCTTCTAGCTTGCCTTGACGGCGTAGACCTTCAGGTTCCCACTTCCCTGGGAGCGTAAATTTGAATAAAATTAACGTGCCGATTTAAATTATGATGTAATTATAGTAACGTGATGGCCAAGGTTTTAGGATTCGGCTAGCTCTTCGATTTTCGCGCATGCATATCAAGGACTATCCCGAGAGCCGAAATGTACCTTTACTCACTGCTAACCTTTGCGCGCGCGCGTCTGTAGCGCCTCAAACCATCGACGTCCTTAAAGTGAACTATCCGGCGGCTCTTGTGAAGCGAGCTGAGAACTCGGTAAACCTGCTTCTTCTCGACGCCGGTCTTCTCAGCCAGCTCTTCCAGGGACATTGGCTCCTCGGACAGCCTTATCATGACCCGTCTCGTAAGATTCACGTTCACGTACGACTCACAATATATATTGACCCCGGTGTTTTATAGCTTCTCTCAGAAGGGGTACCGGAAGAACCTCGTTTACCCTCGCTCTCAAAGCGCACAACGTTCCAAGCGGCCAAGTCTGCCGCCCAGGTCGCATCAATGACGTCCTCAGGATCGACGATGTCGTCGCAGCCTCAGCTCCCGAAGCTTCTCCGCGAGGCGGATTAGTCGCGCACGGGATAAATTTGTTTCACTTGTATAATGTTGAAAATACGAATATTTTACAAGGTAGGGCGGTCAACAAACCGCACGCTAGATGACGTAGCGATATGATACATAGGTTCCCGCAGTCTCGCTGTGGGCTGTCATTCTTAAAATGTCCCCAGTCTTGGCTCCGAGGATGATAGATACAGGGTCTGAGGCCTTGATCCAAGGGAACTGGTAGGGTTTAGAGTGATAGAACTTGATAATTCGTTCTCGTTCCTTCTCAGTTAAAATCTCGGTGGGGGAGACCAGTTTGTGCGTGAAGATGTCGAATGTGGGTAGAGTT
>DATLAV010000125.1:0-11375 GCA_035527235.1 Patescibacteria group bacterium
GCCCCGTAGACTAGGATCCTCATCTCACAACACTCTGTTCCGATGGCCGCCCCGTGGAGTGACCGAACGACGGGTTACATCGTATTATAAGGGAGGGTTTGATATAAAAAATAACACTTATCACCCCCTCAAGGTTACGTGGATTCTCCCGTCCGGCTTCACTGATTGATCTTCCATTTGAAATATGCCTGGACTATATCATGATCGAGGATTATGGGTATGAGAAAGGCACCGTTCTATCAGGTCGACGCGTTCACGGGTGAGCCCTTCAGGGGGAACCCCGCGTCTGTCTGCCTGATGCCGTGCGACCTAGAGGACTCACTCTACCAGTCCATCGCCAAGGAGATGAATCTCTCAGAGACTGCCTTCGTAGAGGCGCTGGACGACGGTGGCCACAGGCTCCGGTGGTTCACACCCGCGAGGGAGATCCCCCTCTGAGGCCACGCCACCCTCGCCTCCGCTCACGTCCTCTTCGAGCACGCCGGTTTCCCGGGTGACAAGGTCATCTTCCAAACGCTGAGCGGTCCCCTCTACGCGGAGGAGAGCCTCGACGGCATCCGGATGGACTTTCCCGGGAACGACCCCCACCCAGTTGAGCCCCCCGAGAAGGCGCTCGAGGCCCTGAACCTCCCCTCCTACGAGGAGGTCCAGTACTCCGACACGAACCAGAAGCTTCTAGTCCTCCTGGACTCCGAGGAGGCCGTTGCCGAGCTCAGACCGGACTTCGACGCTTTCCTCGCTGCTGAGAATCCCTTGGGGTGGAGGGGCGCCATCGTGACGGCGAGGAGCTCGGGGAGCTACGACTTCGTCTCACGCTTCTTCGCGCCGTTCATGGGGATCAACGAGGATCACGTAACGGGCTCGGCCCACACCGTCCTCGCGCCCTACTGGGCGGAGAGGCTGGGGAAGAGTAAGATGCGGGCCTACCAGTCGTCGGAGCGGGGAGGGGAGATGACCGTGGAGCTCGATGACGATAGGGTTTACATCATGGGGAAGGCCGTCACAGTGGTCGTGGGCACGCTTTACTACTAGAAAAGGAACGGGCCCTTAGGACCCGATGGGGTTGAGGCTGCCGTCGATGACCTCGATGCCGTTCATATACTTCCTGAGGACCTCGGGCACCCTGACGGTGCCGTCCTCCTGCTGGTTCTGCTCTATGATAGCCACCATCGTCCGGCTCGTCGCCAGCGCCGTGTTGTTAAGCGTGTGGACGGGCCCCACGGGGGACTGCCCCTCCTTCACCCTGTAACGTATGTTCAGCCTCCTGGCCTGGTAGTCGGTGCAGTTGCTGTTGCTCCCGATCTCCCTGAAGAGGCCGTCCGCCATCCAGACCTCGGTGTCGTACTTCTTCGCCGCTATCGTCCCAATGTCCCCGGTGCAGACGTTGACCACCCTGTAATGGAGGCCGAGTCCCTGGTAGAGCTCCTCGCAGTTGCGCTGAAGCTCCTCATGGTACCCCTCGCTCTCCTCTGGCAGGGAGAAGATGAACTGCTCCACCTTGTTGAACTGGTGAACCCTGAACATCCCCTTCGTATACTTGCCATGGGTGCCGATCTCCCTTCGGAAGCAGGGGCTCACTCCTACCATCTTCACAGGTAGGTCCTCGGCCAGGAACACCTCGTCCATGAACATGGAGGCCACGGCGTGCTCGCTGGTGGCGATCAGGTAGAGGTCATCGCCCTCGATCTTGTACATCACGTTCTCGAAGTCGGCGAGGTCCGTCACCCCCTCGTAGGGTCTCCTCCTGATCATGTAGGGGGGCTCGATGAGGGCGTACCCCTTCGCCAGCAAGTGGTCGATGGCGTACCTCATGATGGAGTAGTCGAGGAGCGCCATCTCGTTCCGAAGATAGTAGAAGCCCGCACCGGAGACCTTGGCGGCCCGCTCCATATCAAAGATGCCGAGGGCCGAGGCGATTTCAGAGTGGCCCTTCGACTCAAAGGGGAACCGGGGATGGTCGCCCCATCGTTTAATCTCGATGTTATCCGCATCATCGAAGCCGTAGGGGACCGACTCGTGGATCATGTTGGGGATCCTCATGAGGGACTCCCGGACCTTCCTGGCGTAGATATCCCTCTCCGTCTCGGTCTCGACGATCATCTTCGGCAGGTTACCGGCCTCCTCCCTGAGCGACGATGGGTCTCCGCCCTCATGAGTCACCCTCCCTATCTCGGAGGAGATCTCGTTTCTCCTCCTTCTGAGCTGGTTCACCTCGTAGGTGAGCTCCCGCCACCTGACGTCGTCCTCGATGAGGGCGTCCAACAGCGCGAGCTTATGTGGGTCCCGCCTCCGCTCCAGGTTATTCCGGACCCTCTCCGGGTCCTCCCTGATGAGCTTGATGTCCAACATGGCCTGGCAACACCATAAACCCTGATGTCTAACATGTTTTTAGGGATTACCCAACACTTTCACGTGCCTCCCACCCGGCACGGAGTGCGCATCCCTTTTATCCACACGGGGGAGAGTCCGACCTGGTGGCCATGTCAAGCTACGAGATAGGGGCCTTCGACGCATTGGAGTGGGCCTGGCACATGCTCCGCAGATTCAGAGAGGACCCAGCAGGCGTCGACGAGGCCAGGAGGGTCATCACCGAGGTGCTCTCCGACATGGGTAAGGGCAACGAGGTCAACTTCAAGGAGATACCCGACCGATGTCAGCCCCTCGACTTCAATCAGGTCCTACTTACGCGCGACTAGTCTGATTAACGCGTTGGGCTCTGCACATTGCCATGTAATAAGAGATAATACGGCTGATTCAATACAATAATGAATGTCAGGGTCGTATGGAAGACCGCAGACCATGAGGTGAGACCATGAGGATCGAGAAATTCAGCCTGATCGAGGGAGCCAGGAAAGCGAAGGGACTGGCGGTCGTCATCGACGTCTTCCGTGCCTTCACGACGGCGGCTTACGTCATGGCCAACGGAGCCGAGATGATCGTCCCCGTGGGCACCGTGGAGGAGTCCTTCGAGTTCAAGGGGCGGCACCCCGACTGGATCCAGATCGGGGAGCGGGGGGGCGTCAAGGTCAAAGGGTTCCAGTACGGCAACTCCCCCTACGAGGTCAGCGCCGTGGATTTCACGGGGAGGACCGTGATCCAGACCACAAGCGCCGGCGTCCAGGGGATAGTCAACGCGATGGGCGCCGACGATGTCGTCCTGGGGAGCTTCGTGATGGCCGGCGCGATAGTTGACTACATCCGTAAGATGGATCCCGATGCCGTCTCCTTGGTGGCAATGGGGGACTCCGGCGTGGAGCCCAACGAGGAGGACGAGCGGTGCGCCGACTACATCGAGGGCCTTCTCATGGGAGGGAGGCCGGACTTCGAGGAGATACGTAAGGCGATCTGGGAGGCGCCCTCAGGGTTCAAGTTCTTCGACCCCGAGCAGCCCCAGTTCAGGGAGGAGGACCTCCACATGGCTCTGGACCTCGACAGATTTCCCTTCATCCTCAGGGTCGTGGACGGGGAGGAACCCCACGTCGAGAAGGTCGACGTCCCTCCTCATACGTGATCAGTTTGGCATCAATTGATGACTTGAAGTGTGAATGGCCTTGACCGACTGGAGAGACGCCCTGAGACTGGACCCCGTGGAGCCCCTGAGGGCCTCGGAGCACGAGGCGATACGGTACTTCGTTGAGAGGGACCTTCTGGGGGAGGACGTCGAGCCCGTCAGCGTCCTCTGGGACCTCCTGGAGCCGAGGAGGCTGCTGAGGAGACAGGGGGAGGACGGGTCGTGGACCTACCCAGGCAAGTACCCCGAGAAGTATCCCGACGTCAACTACAGGCTCCTGGAGACGTACAAGCGCCTCAGGCTCCTCGTGGGCAAGTACGGCTTCGATAGGTCCCACCCGGCGATCGATGGGGCCGCGGAGTACGTCCTCTCCTGCCAGACGAAGGAGGGAGATATCCGAGGCATCTATGCTAGCCAGTATCACCCCCACTACGACAGCCTCCTCCTGGAGTATCTCATCAAGGCAGGATACCAAGACGACCCGAGGGTGAAGAGGTGCATGAATTGGATGCTGTCCATCCAGATGGAAGACGGCGGATGGGCTCATCCGATGCTGGCTGAAGGACTTAGTTGGAATGAGATGGCGGAACTATCCAGCACTTACGCACCTGTGATACCCTTCGACAGATCCCAAATCTCGGGCAACCTGCTCACAGGGATGACACTGAGAGCCTTCGCATGCCACCCGGAGTACAGGCACAGAGATGAGTCGAAGAGGGCGGGGGAGCTGCTCGCAACCCGTTTCTTCAAGGCCAACGTATACAACACCTACAAGGCGGCGGACAACTGGGTGAGATTCCAGTATCCCTTCTGGTGGAACAGCCTGCTGGGTGCCCTCGACTCACTGTCCAGGTTGGGTTTCAGAGCTGATCACCCGAAGGTTAGGGAGGCGCTGGACTGGTTCATCGAGCACCAGAGCGATGACGGCCTCTGGGAGAACAGCTACAGGAAGAACGCGAAGAGGATAGATACGAAGGGAGCCCGTGAGGGCAGGCAGTGGGTGTCCTTGGCGATCTGTCAGGTCCTAAAACGTTTCTATGGCTAGAAACCTTTTGCGACCATCATCAACAACATGATGATCCAAGGATTATAGGTCCTCCGAGTCGTAGAGCCTGTTCATCTCCCCAACGACTATTCTGTATCCCACGTAGGCTATCGCAGCTGCGATCACCTCTGAGAGGATGAAAGCCGTATGAGGGATTAGATTTAGCTCCGGCCTATACATTCCATACAGGAAGGGTGAGAGCACTGCAATGATTATGGCGATAAGCGTAATAAAAGCCAAGAAGGAGCCCTCCCACTTGACGAATCGCTGCCTGGGGACCTCTGTAAAATCCACATAGTATACTCCGATTGCGGTCGACAACATGATGACATCCAGGATACCCGTGAGCCCGAGAAGGAAGACTCCGAGCATAGTCACAAGGTCTCCGATGAAGAATAGAACCATCGAGAACACGACTATCACGATCAGCAACGTAGGCAGAAACGCGTAGAAGATCTTGGCCTTTATTATTGAAATCGGCTCTATGGGGATCTTCCTCAGGTTTGAGAAGGCGCCTCCTTCCTGCCCCATGCATGTGAGGCTTAGGCCCATAGATAAGGTTACGGCGCTGAACATCATCATACCGAAGAAACCATACTTGACCTGATCGGGCGGCACGGAGCCACCTATCAGCCCGGACTGCGCCACGAGGAACGTGATGGTTATCATAGCGGGGATAGCGAACTGAGTCAGCATCTCACGTCGTCTAAGAAGAGACTTGAAGTCCTTCCTGATGATCGCGGATTCAACGGAGGAGAACCCTAGACGACCCAGGATCCCCCTCCTCAAGGACCTGAGTTCAACGGGTCTCATCCTGTAGGACACTGGGACAGGAACCCAGTTCATATCCCTCGCCTTCACACCTGCCAAGAAGACTATCAATGTTAGGACTACGCTGAGACCGGTGTAGAAGAGGGCTCCTGCACCATCAGAGATCATATAATTGAGCACCGTTAGGGAGGGCCAGAGAAACGGGATGAACCAGGCCTCCGCAATGCTGACTGAGAACCATGAGGCTACCTTCATGAGTATCGTCATGTTATATAGGAGCTGGATCAGGACTAGGAGCATCAGGCTCAAGATGGTTCTTGTTATCATGGCAAACTGACCTCTGCTCTTGAAAAGGGCCTGGGACAGCCGGTTCATTAGAGATCTCACGATCTCCAGAGTGAAAGCCCCAATCAGGCTGCCCATGAAACCCATCAGGTTTCCGACCGCCCAGAGGTCGAGCCACCCGGTATACACAGCTGCTCCGAAAGTACCCCCGAAGATGAGGGCAAGTATGGGGGAGATGGCGTATATCGTGCTTAACGTGGATCCTATGACATAGTCTTCTGGAGATATTGGTAACCAGTTGATCATGTCAGTGGACGTCGCCTCCACTGATTGACTGAACTCAAACTGGACGCTGTAGACCATGGCCATGAATGCGGTCATGGATGGAAATAGAACCATCAGCAGTGCGAAGAGAAGCTTGACTTCGAGGGGACTTCCCCGAGCTGCAAAAAAGAATACTACTACAGCGGAGATTATGAAGGCCGCTGCTGAGGCAGTCAGGTTTGTGGTAGGCGATTTAAACCGTCCCGTTGGTACAGGGTCCATCGTCCTTTTAGCCCTTACAGAGGCGAGGGAGAGAATTGTCGAGAGGCGTAGGGCGATCCTAAGATTCATCTATCCACCTACTCCGATAGGGCGTCCACAATCTCCTTGACGTCCCCCGCCTCGGTGAGCTTGAGGAACACCTCCTCGAGGGATGACCCCGGCCTATCCGCCCTAGCCCGGATCTCCTGAGGGGGGCCCTCGGCGACTCTCTCACCCCTGTAGAGGACGCAGACACGGTCACAGACGGCGTCAGCTATCTCCAGCACGTGGGTGCTGAAGATGGTGGTCACGCCATCGTCACCGAGCCTGTGTATCAGGTCCTTCATTATCCTGGCAGACTTGGGGTCGAGACCACCCAGAGGCTCATCGAGGATCAACAGACGAGGCCTGTGAAGAATCGCGCTGATGATGGCCACCTTCTGCTTCATGCCGTGGCTGTAGCCGTTCATCATCTCGTTCTCGCGCCCCTCTAGGTCGAAGGCCTCCAAGAACTCGTCGATCCTCTCCGCCTTGACCTCGCCGTCCACGCCATAAGCATCGCCGATGAAGTCCAGGTACTCCATTGCGGTGAGGTACTCGTACATCCTCGGGGACTCGGGTACATATCCTATCAACCGCTTCACCTCCATGGAGTCCTTCTTGGGGTCTAGCCCCAGAACGTTGATGACGCCGGCATCGGGCTTCAGCAGCCCCAGGATCATCCTCATCGCCGTGGACTTGCCAGAGCCATTGGGCCCCAACAGGCCATAGACGCAGCCCTCCGCAATCTCAAGGTCGAGACTCCTGACCGCGTGAATGTCCCCGAAACTCTTCGAGACTCCCTCGAAGATGACCGCGGAGGAACCATCAGACGTCAACGCATACACATTTTTATTGTATTCCTAGATAAAAATATCCTCGATCTTGAGATCGAAGCATCCTGAGATCTCGAACGTCAGTTCAAAGCTACGCGGCTTCTCGGTCCCCGAGAAGATGGTTCAGTGAACGATTATGTTTATATGATCATTAATCATACGGGGCACTTAGGGGTGCAAAATGAAAGAGGGCACTGTGTATAGGGAGTTCTCCGCTAAGGACGGGCTTGATGTGACCCTCAGGGCGCCTCGCTGGTCCGATCTGGACGACCTTCTCCTCTTCATCAACGCGCTAGTGCTAGAGGGGGCGGAGATCACGAGGGACGCGGTGACGACCCGCAACGAGGAGGCGAGTTGGCTCTCAAGGCACCTGGTGGCCGTGGAGAGGGACAAGAGGGCGGCGGTGGTCGCCGAGGTCGATGGTCACTGTGTCGGCCAGCTCGAGGTTGAGCCGGGGAAGGGTTACTGCAGTCACGTCGGTGGCGTCACCGTCGCGCTGAGGGACGGCTACAGGGACGTCGGCATCGGCTCTGAGATGATGGCGGAGGCGGACGTCCAGGCGAAGCGGCTCGGGCTCGAGCTGCTCACACTCGAGGTGAACGAGACGAACGCGAGGGCTAGGCATGTCTTCGAGAAGTCAGGCTTCGCAGAAGTGGGCCGCGTGCCGAGGGCAGTCAAGATGAAGGGCATGTACATCGACCACATCATCATGGCAAGGGAGCTATAGGCAGGTCATCCGATAGAGGCCCACAGATCATTACCTTACATTCATGTAGGGCCTGTGGCGCTCAACGAACAGCGTCCGCACCGCCATAATTGATGTTACCAAGGTAACATTGCTGTTAAATTTGCAGCATCGATGTTTAAATGTCCTTATAGAAGGGCCGGGGAGTCATTCTCTCGAAAAGCGATGGGCTTGAGGTCGATCCAGCTACCAGAGAAGTCAGTTGAGGTCAAGACGTTCCCCCGACTCCCCTTCATAGACTTCGCCAGGGGCCTGGTGATGGCCATCATGGCCTGGGACCACGTCACGAATTTCTGGAACCAGATCCACGGAGGCTCAGAGGGGCTGTTCGCATACAGGAACCCCGCCCTGAACCTGACCTGGTTCATGGCCCGGTTCGTCACCCACTACTGCGCGCCGACATTCATCTTCCTCTCTGGCGTCTCCCTCGCGCTCTCGGTCAGGAAGAGGCTTCTCAGGGGTGAACCCCAGAGGGACATCACCTTGCACGTAGTCCAGAGGGGCGTTGTGCTCCTGATCTTCGAGGCCTTACTTGTAGCTCCCGCCTTTGGGCTCCCTAGATACTACTTCGGGGTCATCGCCTGCATAGGCGTCAGCCTGATCATCTTAAGCGTCGCCCGCCGCCTGCCAACGAAGGTAATTCTGGTTCTCTCACTGATCACCATACTCAACGCCCAGTACCTTGACTTGAGCTTCATACCCAACGACGTCGCCTGGGGCCACTACCTCAGGGTCATCGTCCATGAGCCGGGCTTCGACATGGTCCCCTACGTGGGGCTCTACCCGGTCGTACCTTGGATCGGCGTCATGTGCCTCGGATGGTGCTTAGGCAGCTTCCTTTCGGGGCTGGACCTGGAGGCGGTTCAGAGGCTCAAAGCACCGCTATTCGTCACGGGCGTCTCTTCCATCGCACTTTTCTTCGTCGTGAGGCTGTTCAACGGCTACGGGAACTTAGTGAGGAGGTGGAGCAACAACATAATGGACTGGCTCTACCTGTCCAAGTACCCTCCCAGCATCGCCTTCCTCCTATGGTCCCTCGGCGGCATGTTCCTTTTCCTGGCGCTGGGCCTGCTTATACAGGAGAGGGGTTGGTCGAATAGGAGCCTGCCCGGGGTCATGAACACCCTAGGCAGGAACCCCCTGTTCTTCTACCTGACCCATCTCTGGCTCTACAGGCTGAGGCTGCCCGGTGTCCCGGCACCGTTCTACTTGGATCTCTGGCAGAGCCTCGCGTTCTGGCTGGTGGGGCTGGTCGTATTATGGCAGCTGACCGCGAGATTCGAGCGGCTGAAGAGGGCTCACCCGGGATCGCTGCTCAGATACATATGAGGTGTGAAAAGATGACAAGCTCAGATAGAGATCTCACCGCTGTAAGGCTCTGCCTGTACAGGTCCCAGGTCTACGTTGGGACTCGAGATCACGTGAGGGGACGAAGATGAAGGAATTATCTGCTCTGACAGGTTTCACAGTTCGGAACCTGAGGTCGACGACCCTCGTCCTGCTAGTAGTAGCGTCCGTCACGGGTGCCAACCTGTGGGTGCACAGAGGGAGCCCTCCCGTCGGATACGGGAGATACGATAAACACGGGTTCTCCATGGACTACCCCCTGAACATGAACTTCAATGAGATGGGCCTCTCCGGAAGCAAGGCCTCCGACGCCTCGGGGAGCATCCAGTTAGCGAGGCAGGATGAGACCCTCACACAGTACGGTCTGTTTTGGATGGGGCCCGAGATGCTCGCCACCTACCTGGAGCCCACGCCTGAGGGCGCTCTCAATATGGTCTTCGGCATAGCCGGGCTGGAAGGCACCAGCATCTCGTCGAGGGGTGAGCTGATATCCTCAACGAAGGACGGTCACGAGCTGGTGTATCAGACCATCATGATCGAAGAGCCCGGGGTATCCATCCCCGCAATCATAGGGGCGTGGTACTGCGAGGAGCTGGGCCGGTTCATAATCCTGTATCTGTTCTACGTGCCGGACTTCGACCAGATAGAGGTCCTCTCCCCGGCGGTGGAGCCCATGTGGTTGGGGCTCGTGGAGTCCGTGGTTTGCCATCGATGAACGTAGTGAAGGTTGAAAAAAATATGTTTGAAGAATCGGAGATATCGAGGGAAACTCATCCCATGGATAAAACAATGGTGACGAGGTACACAAGAGAAACTAGACTTAACGGCACCAGAAGGTTGGGCTTCGGCAGCATTCTTATCGGCCTGCTTCTGGGCTGGATACTGTTCAGCATATTGCAGGTCGTGGGTGGGCTGATCTCATGGGCCGCCTTGACGGCCAGCCTGTTCACGGAGGTAATACTGTGAGTTCCAGGGGCAGCGTAGGGTTCGGCGGCGTGCTCATCGGCCTCGGCGCCGGCTACATCCTCTTCAATGCAATGAAGATCACGGGGAACATCTTCGCCTGGATACTGATACTGGCCGGAAGCTCTGTCATAGCCTCCTCCCTGATCACTTGGAAGGGCGGGAATCCCGCCGTCGGCAGGCTCTTGAGGGGCCTCACCATCGGCCTGGTGTTCTCCCTCATCATGGCCTCCGGCCCAGTCTACCTCGGGGACATCTTCGAGTGGAGAAGCTACGGTTCCTACAGAGCGGAGGAGACGAGGAGCTTCGATGGGTCCCTTGCGACCGTCGGCGTGCTACTCGACATCAATACCTTCAACGGGCCCATAAGCGTCTCGACCTGGCCTAGCGACGGGTACAGTGTAAACGTCCTCGTCAAGGCCCGGGGGAACACAGACGCCGAGGCCGAGGAGAACCTGGACGAAATCAACATCAGCATTGACGAGAGCGTCGTCAACGGCAAGACCCGCCTACTCCTGAGACACGACGTACCGCCGACGCGCACGTCGCAATATTCGTTGAGCGTAGAGGCGTATCTCCCCGAGGACATGAATATCGACCTTGACCTTGACTCGAGCAACGGCGGGATCTACCTAGCTGACATAGTGGGGGGCGCCATCAACTTGGAAACGTCCAACGGCGCTCTCAACTTCGACGGAGTCACGGCTACCACGGTGAACGCAGACACGAGCAACGGGGCGGTCTTAGGCGATCTCGAGTCTCCGGATGCGAGCATCTCTACGAGCAACGGCGCCATCAGGCTCGGGATCTCAGGCGCCGTCTCAGGCAGGTACGTGCTGAGGACGAGTAATGGGGGCGTCGACCTTTACATCCAGTCGTCACTGGAGGTGGGATACGACATCGACCTCTCGACGAGCAACGGTAACATCGACCTCGACCTCCCCGGCCTCGACTACATTCAGAGCACCAGGACTAGGAAGGAGGCCCGGACCATAGGCTACTCTGAGAAAGCGATCCAGATAGTGGTGAAGGCAAACACCAGCAACGCTGGGATGGACATCGGGACGGGATAGGGGGCAGCTGAGTGAGCGGTCGAAAATTCAATCATGGCTTCTCCGTGGAGCTCAAGTCCAAGGAGTTCGTTAAGTCGATAACCCTGTCGGACGACAAGCAGGGAGTCCTCCTGGAGGGGGTACTGGGGCAGCTGGAGGAGCTGACACTCATGGAAGGCTCGGTGCTCCTCCTGAGGGGCTCCCACGGGATGCTCATGTTGGACCTCGAGGAGGGTGAACTCCTCAATATGCTGAA
>DATLAV010000126.1:0-6214 GCA_035527235.1 Patescibacteria group bacterium
TACTGGAGGGAGCTCCTGCAGCTCTGCTGGCAGTGCCCCTCTGTTAGCGTCGACACCTCGGGCTCCAACCAGTGGATGCGTTGGATGCCGGAACAGTACTCGATGAAGGATCTCTTCAGGAAAGCGATGGAGACCATCGGACCCAAGAGGCTCATCTTCGCCACCGACTCCAGCTACTTCCCCAGGGGCTTCAGCGTCGAGTACCTCCGGGAGCAGCTCAGGGTCTGCTACGACATGGGCCTCGAGCAGGAGAGCATAGAGAAGATATTTCATGGCAACGCTGAGAGGCTCTTAAAGCTCTAGGTTTCCCGAGAGGGTTTTTATCCTCTCCATTCATTTCTACATCATCCACTTAGACGAGGTTGAGAGAAGACGGAGAACGAGTCACCCCCTGCCCACACCCTCTACACAGGGTACGTCGAGAGCCCTGACCCCGGCAGCCTTGCGGTCAATCTGTGGGGGGAGATCCCCTTCGCCATGGGAGGCGCCGTCAAGACCCTTGAGAAGATAAGGGCGATGTACGGGCCCACACCCGACTCCCTAGAGCAGCTCATGAAGGCGATGAAGGCGCACATGAGACGCCTGGGGGTACTCACCTCGGAGGCGGCAGAGAGGATCGACGGCATGGGAGGGGGCGTCGTCGAGACGGGGCAGCAGCCGGTCTGCCTTGGGGGCCCCAGCCTCATCCTGAATAAGATAGCTTACATCAGCAGTCTCTCAGGCATCGCAGAAGGCATCGTCCCCCTGTTCTACGTCGCCGACTACGACGGTGTGCAGCCCGAGCTCCTCAACTCCAGGGTCCCCAGTGAGTCACCCCGGGGGCTTCTCCTCTCCTACCCGTCGGGCCTCGAGTACGAGGGCTCCCCCATCTACGAGCTGCCCGTCCCCTCCGAGGAGTGGCTGAGGAAGACGCTTGAACGCGTCGAGGGCAACTACAAGGGCCTGCTCAGGGACGTCGAGGTCGACGTTCGCGACGAGAAGCTTGAGAAGCTGGCCCACGTCTTCACCATCATAAGGAGCGCCTACTACTCGACGGAGAATGTCTCCGACCTCTCCACGAAGATCGTAGGAACCCTGGTGAACCTCGAGGCGAATTTAGGGGTGCCCATCCTCCAGTTCTCGACGCCGGGGACTCGCTGCCTCTTCCAGCCCGGATACGAGCTCCTCCTCGCCGAGCCCGGCAGGAGCCTCTTCATCGAGGCCTCCAACGAGGCATGCCGCGCCGTCGAGGAGGCTGGATACAGGAGTCAGATCGGCAGCAGGTCCCAGGAGTATGTCCCTTTCTACCTCGAATGTCAGAATCCGGGCTGCCACAGGACCCGGATAGAGCTCAACTACGTGAGGGTCGCAGAGTCCACCACCGCCTCCGTCAAGGGCAAGTGCCCCAAGTGTGGCGAGGTGTACGAATACTCCTTCGACGCCTCCAACCCCGACCTGTCGGAGGTCATCGACTGGATCGCCCCGAGGGTAGACTCCCGCCAGGTGGTGGTCGACTCGGCGATGCCGGTCCTCGCCCACATCGGTGGCCCCGGTGAGACCAGCTACTACGCAGAGGTGATACCTGCAGCCAGAGCCTTGGGGCTCCCGTTCCCGACCTTTCTGAGGTATTCTCGGACGTTTTACGGCACGCCTTGGAACGAGGCCCGCGCCAAAGCTGTCCATGAGCTCGGCCACCGGACCCTCGTCAACGACTCCCTCTTCAAGGCGCTGGGAGACTGGGTGGTGGCGAGGAACTCCTCTGACTCAGATTCCACGAGGAGGGCCCACGACGAGATCAGGGAGGCGATCGAGTCGACGAGGGACTCCCTCGTTGGGGTGGTCACTTCACTGGAGTCCGAGATCGATGCCATCAAGGGGAGGCTGAGGGACCCCGCGGAGAGGGTAAGGCTCCTTCAGGAGATGAGGGAGAAGCAGGCCTCCCTACGGGACCTAGAGACGTATCTCTCGTCTGCGTTCGGCAGATATGCCCCCGAGCACACGAGCCAGGAGGTCAGCTGGTGCTGGATCGACCTCGCTACGGTCTCTGGTGTCGGGGACTTGATGGGGGTCTATAATAGGATCTACAGCGAGTTGACTCCCAACTCGTCGATGTTCTACGTGAACCTGTAAAAAAAGGGTTGAGAGCGCGAACCCTCTAGCTCTTCTCCGCCTGTCTCTTGTAGGTGCCCATCGTGGTAGCGAGCTGCCCCTCGTGGTGAATTACCTCGGAGATGAACATCAGCAGGCCGGCGTCCCTCCTCCTCGTACCTCCGAAGAGTGGTATCTCCTCGGCGGCCTTCTCGGGGGTCAGCCCTTCGAGGCCCTCCAGCAGCATCTTCTTGCCGTTCTCCATGTCGGCCTTGATCTTCTCCAGCTTGTAGCCCTTGTTGTCGACGTAGTCCTCCGGCCAGCCGGGGGGCTTGTAGTCGGGGTCGCCCTTCATTATCTTAGGGATGTAGACGTTCCACTCCTGGGCCAGGTGGGTCATGATCCATCTGGGGGAGTTGGCCTCGGGGCAGGGCCTCCAGTCCAGCTCCTTGTCGGTGATGTCCTTCGTGGCCCTGTCTAGCCTTCCGAAGGCGAGGTTCGCGAACTCCTTGATTGTATCTATTCTCTCTGACATATCTTTCTCAGAACCCGTGTGGGTAAAATATCTATAGTTGTATATAATCCTTAGCTAGACGCCGTGCCCCGGTTCAGCCGGAGTGAGGCGAGGACGCCGACGACCGTCTTCGCGTCCTCGATCGAGTTCTCATCGATCATCCTGTGAACTTCGTCGACGCTGAAGGGCTCAACGCTGATTTCCTCGTCCCACTCGGGGTCGACGCCGACCTCCACGAGGCCCCTGGCCACGAAGAAGTGGATGATCTCACTGCTGTATCCGGGGGCCATATAGCAGCTGAGGATGGGCTCCATCTTCTCAGCTCGGAAGCCCGTCTCCTCGATGAGCTCCCTCCTCGCGCAGTCGATGACTGACTCCCCCGGCTCCAAGGTCCCCGCGGGGATCTCTAGGAGTGTCTTGCCCGCTGCGTAGCGGAACTGCCTAACTAGGACGATCCTCCTGTCGGGCAGGACTGGGACGATGGCGACGGCTCCGGGGTGCCTGACGACGTCCCTCTCCGTGCGCCTGCCGCTGGGGAGCTCCACCTCGTCCCTGAGGAAGCTGAAGTTTCTCCCCTCGTGGAGCAGCTCGGACTTCACCGTCCTCTCCAAACGGGGCACCTCAGTACCTACTCCGGCCCCAGTACCCAGGCGTGTAGTCGATGAGGTGCCTCAGGTCGTTGCGGTCGATGGCGGCATCGATCTCCTCCTGGGCGGCGTCGAGGACCTCCGCCTCGTCCACCGTATTCACGGCCCTGCCCTCCATGAGCACCTCGCCGTTGACGATGACCGTGTCCACGTCGTTCCCGTTGGCGTAGTAGGCGACCCTGTCGACAGCCATGTTGAGGGGGTAGATGTGGGGCTTGTAGGCGTCGACGAGGATGACGTCCGCCTTCTTCCCCGGCTCCAATGAGCCCAGCTCGCCCCCGACCCCCAGGGCACGGGCAGCGTCGATGGTGGCCATCTCCAGCACCTTCCCAGGCGGCAGCACCCGGGAGTCCCTGTAGTGCCTCCTGTGATACCTCATGCACTGGAACATGTGGCGGAACATGTCGAAGCTCCTGTCCGGCGCCGAGGCGTCCGAGCCCAGTATCACGGTGACCCCCGAGTTGAGGAGCTCGGGCACCGGGCACCTGGCGGTCATGGAGGCGACGGCGCTCGGGTTGTGAACGATCCTAGTGTCGGTCCTCTTGCAGAGTTCGATCTCCTCGTCTGTGAGGTCCGTCGAGTGGCTGAGGAGGGCGTCGGACCCCAGGAGGTTCAGCTCCTCGTGGGCGAACTTGACGGTGCCCTTCGTGTGGCCGTCCTGGGTGAAGAGCACCCCGTGCTTCCTAGAGAGATCTCTCGCAGCCCCAGCCCTATACTTGAGGTCCTCCAGCTCTGAGGGCGTGAACTCCCTCTGCTCCGGGTGGGCCGTCGGGAACATCATGGAGACCCCGATCCTACCGTCCGCCTCGCCGTTCCAGCGCCGTATCAATGTCTCGCTGGTCTCCAACATCCCCTCGAAGGAGACGTCGTAGTCCTCCTTGGCGTCCCCCACCCATCGTGAGTACCTCCTGGGGAAGGGCGGCCTCCTAGGCCCCACGGCGAGGAACTCCCTGATGCCGACGTCGCGGACGGACTCGAGGTGGCGGTCGCCGTAGACCGGATCATCGGTCCTCATGACGCTGTCCCCGCCCCCAAAGAAGGTGAGGCTGCACGTGACCCCGAACTTGAGGCGCTCAAGTGCCGTCAGCCTCGCCTCCGCCTCCCAGAAGCCCTCCGTGGAGCCCTCGGCGTAGACCTTGTCGCACGCCTGATACCAGAGCCCGTTATGCATCCCCAGGCTCTTGATTAGGCCGTGGCCAGCGTGGCTGTGGCCGTCCATGAGGCCGGGCATGACGACCATCTTGGAGGCGTCGATGACTCTGTCCGCTCCGTAGCGGTCCTCGATCTCCGCGGTCGTGCCGACCCCTAGGATACGGCCTCCCTCTATCGCCAGTGAGCCGTCCTCGATGACCCGCCGCTGAGGGTCCATAGTGATCACGGTCCCGTGGGAGATGATGAGATCCACCATATAATATCGAGAGGATGTCTGCCCCCGGAAGGATAATACTTTTTCCAGCCCGTCAGCAAGCTTCGGTCAAAAAGATGGGCTCTTCAGAGGGCGAAACGGCGCTGTTTAGTTATCTGTAGCTAATTATAGAACGTAATGAAGGGGCTACCCCGTCCCCCACCAATTTATTAAAGTCATGGCTTCTAATTACAGGACTCAAATGACCGGTAAAACACGAGACGCCGAGCCCCTGGATATAGAGGATCAGCCGTCAACGTTCTCTATCGTCGCCTACGACCCAGAGAACGGCGACCTCGGCGTCGGAGTCCAGTCCAAGTACTTCTCTGTGGGCCCCGTCGTCCCCTGGGCCGAGGCCGGGATAGGCGCCGTCGCGACCCAGGCGTTCGTCAACGTCTCCTACGGGCCCCGGGGTCTGAGTCTCCTCAAGGAGGGACTCACCGTCGAGGAGGTCATCGAAAAGCTCACCGAGGAGGATGAGCGGCGTGAGCGGAGGCAGATCGGCATCGTTGACAAGGCGGGCAACGTCGCCGCCTACACCGGCCCCGAGTGCACCATGTGGGCGGGAAGCCATCAGGGGCCCAACTTCACGGTGCAGGGGAACATCCTGGAGGGTGAGGTGGTGCTGTCCGCCATGGTCGAGGCCTTCGAGTCCTCCAAGGGAGAGCTCGCCGAGAGGCTTGTGGCGGCGCTGGAGGCTGGGCAGTCCGCCGGGGGGGACGCCAGGGGAAGGCAGTCCGCCGCGCTCCTCGTCGTCAGGTACGGAGCCGGAAGGTCTGGGTACGGCGACCGCTACATCGACCTCCGCGTTGAGGACCATAAGACTCCCATCGTTGAGCTCAGGCGCCTCCTGAGCAAGCACTACTCTAATGGGTACGTCTCCAGGAGCCACGCGCTGCTGGACGACGGGAAGTTCGAGGATGCCTTGGAGATAGCGCTCCGGGCCGTGATACTCTCCCCCGACAGCGACATTGCTCACCTCGCCCTCTGCAGGGCCTACTACTTGAACGGCGCCAAGACCAAGGCCGTCGAGGAGCACAGGCTGGCCTTTGTCCTCAACGAGAAGATCACGTTCACGGTGAACCGTTCGAGCAGGTACGCGTTCATATTGGAGGACGAGGTTTTCCGGGAAGACAAACCGGAAGAAGAGTGAACTTCACTCGCCGTAGGGTGGCCGTTCGGCCGTGACGAGGGGCACCTCGATCATCTCGCCAGATCTCCAGATCGTCAGGATCACCGCCTGGTCCGGTGAGACCTTCTCGGCGATGTAGCCGTCCCAGTCCCCCCAGGTCCTAATGGGCATCCCGTCGATGGCGACGACGATGTCCATGGCCCTGTAACCCAGACGCCCCTGGAAGTCGAAGGTCTCCTCCGCGGGCTGGAGCCCCGCCTCATCCGCCGGGTAGCCCTTCATCAGGTTCATGATGAGGATTCCGTTCTGGGTCGCCTCGACGTTGATGACGTTGTAGCCCTCGATGAGGGAGGGCGTCAGGAGCACCCCGTAGTAGCCGAAAAGCGGGTGGGTGTACTCCCCCTCGTCGACGATGGTCGTTGCGACCCTCTCGACGATGTTGGACATCA
>DATLAV010000127.1:0-12635 GCA_035527235.1 Patescibacteria group bacterium
GATGATCATCGCCGTCGCAAATAGGGTGGCCGACGACTGCCAGGTCAGCGGGAGGGATTACCATCACTTTGACTCAGGGATGGCGACTGCGTTCCTGATCCTGAGAGCGACGGAGCTCGGATTTGTGGCCCACCAGGTGGCATGATACAGGGAGGCTAAGGTAAAGGAGATTCTGGGGGTTCCCGAGGAACATCAAATAATAACGCTGGTCAACGTCGGCCTCCACGCGGAGACGCTTCACAACACCCTCTCCGAGGAACAGAAGAGAGTCGAGCTTGAGCGACCGGTGAGGCTCCTCTTAGAGGACTTCACCTACCTCGATAGGTTCTCCAATCCGATAGAGGGCTAGGTGAGCTTGTCTTTCCTAAAAAAATGGAGAGGTCTTTCTAGTCTACTTCGTGGTGATCGTGTACATGCAGCCTAGGGGTGCCAACGCCTCGTCGATCTTCTCTATGAGATCGTTCAGCTGCTCCGAGGAGGGGTCAACGAACCACTCGAAGAAGAAGTCCTCGTCACCTATCATCTCGCCCGACTTGCTGATGATGTTGTCGCAGCGCTCGATTGTTATCTCCCCTATTGAGTTGAAGTAGTCCATGATACCCTCGGTCTCCGTGAACCGCGGCTGCTGTTGCTGGAGGATGGTATCCATTATGCAGACCTCGGGGGTGTCGATAGCGAGCTTCTGGAGCTCCTTCAGGGCCTTTAAGAGGGGCGGGCCGTAGATCTTGATGTAGCTCTTCACTTCTATAAGCCTCCGTTGATCCTTACACTTTTTTATTATTAAAGTATATTCAAATTAGGGCATTAGAATCGCATATTTCCAAGACTTTTTTCATGGGAAACGTGTGAAAAAATTCAAATAAACGTTTCCGGGTTGTAAAGGGTTTAAAAAAACCCTTTCAACAATGAATGAACATGTTCACATCCGGAGATTCGTTAATCATGTGTCCGGAGATCACGTTCCCGGCTCAGAGATATAAGACCGGAAGGGAAGTAGAGTACCATGGTAAATTTGAGGAGGCCGACGTACACTGACGTGTTGAAGGCCCGGAAGGTCATTGCGCCGTACCTCGACAAGACACCCCTGAGGCATTACCCCCTGCTCTCGGAGGTCCTGGGCTTCGAGGCGTACGTCAAGCACGAGAACCTTCTGCCGACGAGCTCCTTCAAGATAAGGGGTGGCATCAACCTCATCTCCCAGCTCAGCCTTGAGGAGCGGGAGAGGGGCGTCATCACGGCATCGACGGGAAACCACGGCCAGTCCATCGCCCTGGCCGCCAAGATGTTCGGTGTGAAGGCGATCATCTGCGCCCCTGAGGGCTCCAACCCCGACAAGATGAACGTCATAAGGAGCTTCGGCGCTGAGACTGTTGAGGAAGGAAGGGATTTCGAGGAGGCGAGGCTCAACGCCGAGAGGATCTCCGAGGAGAAGGGGATGAGGTACATCCACAGCGGCAACGAGCCCCTCCTGATCGCTGGCGTTGGTACGGCCGGGCTGGAGATACTGGAGGACCTGCCGGATCTCGACGCCGTCATCGCCCCCGTCGGCGGTGGAAGTACGGCCTCGGGCCTGTCCATCGTCTTCAAGACCGTCGCCCCGGAGGTTAAGGTCATAGGAGTCCAGTCCGAGGCCGCTCCCAGCGTCTACCTGAGCTGGAAGAGCGGAAGGATCGAGTCCACGAAGTCGGCTGACACCTTCGCCGACGGCCTGGCAACGAGGAGGGCCTTCGAGTTCACGACCCCGATATTGCGTGACAACCTCGACGACTTCATCCTAGTCTCGGAGGAGGAGCTGAAGGCGGCTATCAGGCTCTACGTCGAGAAGGCCCACACCATCGCCGAGGGGGCGGGTGCTGCGGCGCTTGCGGCTGGATACAAGATCAGGGAGCGGTTCAAGGGAAAGAAGGTAGTGCTGATGCTCAGCGGGGCAAACATCACGGCTGAGATGCTCAAAGGGATCCTGTCGGAGGGCTAGGGATGCTGAAGGATATCGTGAAGCGTGCTGCTGAGGAGCTCCGTCTCAGGGAGGAAGCGATGGATGAAGTCATGGGCAGGGCCAGACGGGCGCGGGTGACCTCCAAGCAGGCGATACAGCTCATCCACGGGGGGGACCTGCCCGGGGCGGCGGGAAGGCTGGACGAGGCTGCTAAGCTGCTCTCCGAGATGGATGGGATCATCGACAACCACCCCGAGTTCCTTCGATTCGACCAGGTGACGGCAGCCCAAGAGGAGCACGCCGAGGCCATGATCATCAGAGAACTGATCACCTCAGGCGACTATCCGGATCCTGACGGGGTCGGCGTGCCCATCAACTCGTACATCATGGGGCTTGCAGACGTCCCGGGGGAGCTGAGACGCCAGGCACTGGACGCCCTCCGTGTGGGAGAGATGGAGCGGGCCGAGACCCTCCTCTTGAGGATGGAAGAAATCTACCTGAGCCTCGTCTCCATGGAGGAGGCGACGCTCCTGAAAGGGCTGAGGAGGAAGCTGGACATCGCGCGCGGGGTGATCGAACGCACCAGGAGCGAAGTCACCGCTGAGGCGGGGCGCAGGAGGCTCGACGAGTCCGTGAGGAGGCTTACGGAGAAGCTGGATCGTTAAATCCGTAAGTTTAAATTTGAGTTTCACATCCAGTTTTCCAGTTAAACGGAAGATTGAGACTATTGTGTACCTCATAACCAAACCGGTTATAGTCTCCCCTCGTATAGTTGATTCTAGGAAAACAGGAGGAAAGTCTAGACATGACCATAGATGAGCCCAGAGGGCTTATGCTCTACGACACCTTCACACGGCAGAAGAGGCCGTTCATACCGTTAGAGGAAGGGAAGGTGAGGATGTACGCGTGTGGCCCCACCGTCTATGGCGACCCCCACATCGGTAACTTCAGGGCCTTCCTCGTCGGCGACGTGCTCCGCAGGTGGCTCGAGTACAGGGAGTATGACGTCTTTCACGTGATGAACATCACCGATATCGAGGACAAGACCATCAGGGACTCCGCTAAGGAGGGCGTCCCCCTCAAGGAGTTTACTGACCGCTACACGGAATCGTTCCTGCGCGGCCTCGACCTACTCAACATCAAGCGGGCGACGACCTACCCCAGGGCGACCGAGTTCATTAGCGGGATGATCGAGTTCATCCAAGCCCTCCTTGACAAGGACGTTGCTTACGTGGCTGGCGACGGGGTCTACTTTGACATCGACAAGTTCCCCGACTACGGGAAGCTGAGCGGCATCGACACCTCCATGGTGGAGTCCACCGAGAGGATGGCCAAGGACGAGTACGACAAGGAGACAGCGAACGACTTCGCGCTCTGGAAGTTCGCCACACAGGACGAGCTGGACCGGGGGATCTACTACGAGACGCCCTGGGGCAATGGGCGCCCCGGATGGCACATCGAATGCAGCGTCATGACCCGGAGCCTCCTTGGGGACACCTTGGACATCCACACGGGAGGAGAGGACCTGACATTCCCACATCACGAGAACGAGATCGCCCAGACCGAGAGCCTCACAGGCAAGAAGTTCGTCAGGTACTGGATCCACCTCCGCCACTTGATGATAAACGGCAGGAAGATGTCCAAGAGCCTCGGCAACTACGTCTCCTTCGAAGAGGTGCTTGAGAAGTACAGCGCGGAGGCGTTCAGGTACTTTTACCTCTCGGTCCATTACAGGAGGCCCATTGACTACACCGACGCGTCTATGGAGATCGCTGAGAACTCCGTGGCCAAGCTGGATAACACCTTGGACATCGTGGACAACGCTCTAAGGGGGGACGACTCAAACCTCGGTTTCACAGAGCGTGAGGGCACCCTGCTCTACTCAGCCCGTGAGCATCTTGCGCGGTTCGAGGCCGCCATGGACGACGACCTCGACACCCACGGCGCTCTGGACGCGATCCACGGCCTCTCGGGGGCGATCAACGAGTACGTCGCCGTCGGCGCCAACAAGGGGGTGCTCCTCAGGGCCTCAGGGACTTACAGGCTGATGCTGAACACCTTGGGGCTGTTCGAGAAGAGGCGGGCAGTGGGAGGAGAGCTCCTCGATGAGCTGTTGAGTACGATCACTGACGTCAGGGAGGCCCTCAGGGCTCAAAAGAACTACGAGATCTCCGACATGATCAGGGACGAGTTGAAGAAGATAGGAATCGAACTCGCTGACTCCACCGAGGGGACTACCTGGAAGATCGAGAGACGCCCCGAGTGACCACCACACCCTTTTTCATCCATCCTCACACTTTTCTTGTTCAGAAGCCGTGAACCGTTGATGATACCGGGCTTCGACTTCACCCAGTCTCTCCGAGAGCTGTTGGAACAGGTTCCAGTGGGCATGGTGACAACACCGATGCACCTCGCCCATGCCCTAGGGGACCCCGTCGCTCGTAGAGCGGTCATCGAGGTCATACGAGAGAAGGCCCTCGACGTTGATAAGGTGACCTCTGAGCCCACCGGCAGTGTCTTCTCCTATTTCAGGTCAGATCAGCCCCTCAGGAGGCTTACTGCACTCCAAGAGAGAAGGGCAGAGAAGGCAGTCATGGAGGATGACTTCAGTGAAGAGGGAATCGTGGCGGGGGTCGACGTCACCTACAGGAGAGATAGGGCGTTCGCCGCGTGCGTCGTCATGGACGGGGACATGAAAGTGCTGGAGATCTCCTCGGAGGTCTCAACGGTCCGCTTCCCGTACATCCCGGGATACCTGTCGTTCAGGGAAGGCCCAGCGGCGGAGGCCGTCATGAAAGCCATCGATGGATACGATGTCCTCATGGTGAACGGCCACGGGACTGCCCATCCGAGACGCTGCGGCCTCGCCACCTACCTGGGCATCAGGCTGGAGAAGCCTACGGTAGGAGTGGCTGGGGGACTGCTGGTGGGTGAAGCCGAGAATGGTAGATCGGCTATGTCAAGGGTAATTCATGATGGTGTGGAGGTGGGCGCGGAGATCGCAAGAGAGGGGCATGCGCCCATCTACGTCTCGCCCGGACACAGGGTGTCGATGGCTTCTAGCGTCGAGATCGTGGTGCGGATGCTGGGTGATGGAAGGCTGCCCGAGCCCCTGAGGTTGGCCCACATTGAAGCTAATAGGATAGGAAAGATTAGGTCAGTAAAGGAGGGTTGAGGTCAGCCGATCACTGGGGCTGCCCTTTTCTCGGTGTGGGTATCCACCACTCCTCTCCGCGCTCAGTCTTGACGTACTCCGGCCACCTCATGTCGATGGGAGGGTCCAAGTCTGCTGGCAGCAGAGGTGGGACCCACTTTGAGCCTCCAATGCCGCCTCCCGTCCGCTCGTTGAACTCCTCCCATGCCACCTTGAGTAGCCCTGGCTCGGTTAGCAATTCGACGAAGCTTATGGCGAGCGTCTTCCCTCCCACGAGCATCGACGACTCGATCGTGCTCCTTTCCCCAGTCATCGCCAGCCTCGGCCAGCCGGGGTAGCGAAAGTCCTTGACCGCCCTCAGTGTGGCCTTCGCGGTGTAGAGGCGGGCGGTGGGCGCGTGCCACATGTACTCGACGTAGTCGTCAGAGGAGTAGTGTTCCATCCAGTCGGGGAGGTGCCTCCTCAGTATCTCCTCTCCCTCCTGAGGCGTGAGCAGCCTCTGGCAGTCCTCCGTGAAGGGGTCCTCCATGGGCTCAAGGCCGAGGTTTCGCTGGATCTCCCTCCCGAACCCCTTAGCCTCCTCGCCGTAGACCGTGGGACCGACGAGCCTGAGGTTCCTGTCGACGAGCTCCGCCATCTTCCTGTTGAAGAGGCCGACCCGGGTTTTGGTGACGATGCGCTCAATGACCTTGCAGCCGCAGGCCTGCGCCGTCGCCTCGGCGTTCCTCCTCAGGAACTCGTGGGTTTTCTCTTGCATCTCCAGAGTGGGGGCCCTGAAGGCGTAGGTTATCTGGCTGATCATGGGGGGCGCGGTGTTGCTCTGCCCTGCGATGGAGATGTACTCGGTCAGCGTCCAGCCTGCAGTTCTAGGGTGCATTGCCTCCTTAGTGTATTTTGTCATGGTGTACATCATGCAGACGGCGTCGAGGGCCCCGGGGTTCGCCCTGTACCAGCCCACCCTCCCTGCGGGGGAGGACCAGTTCTCCGGCTCTTGGGCCTCGAAGGTGTAGGCCACGTTCCAGTATGACCCGCAGTGGGTCTCCCAGACCACCCTGTTCACGTTCCCGGGGTGGTATAGAATGCAAGCGTCGAGGCCATCGTAGTATCCCCTTGCGGCATGGTATGGCTTCGAGATGCAGATTTTCTCCGCAGGTTCACCGAAGAACTTGAGAGTGCCCTCCAGCCCGTGCTCCTGCATCGCCGCCTTGGCCCCGAGTGTACCGGCCAGCGCAGTCACACCGAGTGAAGAGTGGGGGTCCGTGTGGCCCGCTGCGTAGGGGTGAAGATTCCCGTCCCTCAGCTTCTTGTAGGGTGTAGCGGCCTGGTTGTTGGAGGGTACGGCGTCGTACTCCGCGAAGGAGGCGAGCACGGGCCTCCCCTCGCCGTACTTGGCCAGGAAGGCCGTGGGCATGCCCCCGGACCCCTCCTCGACGGTGAAGCCCTCTTCCCTGAGAAGCTTGATGTACGCCTTCGCTGACTTGTACTCCCTCAGAGCGGGCTCAGCGTAGTGCCAGATCTCCTGATGGAAGTCTGAGAGTATCCCCCAGTTTGCCTCTATCCAGTCGAGTGCGGTCTGCTTCTCCTCAGAAACGGTAATCATCCTTTTCTCAAGGCAGAGATTAAACGTTGACTATTTATCGTTTATCCGAGCCCGGGCGGTGCCATCAGGCACCAGAAACCCTAAAGCCCACCTCCTATTCCTTACCCAGAGTGAAACCGGATGCGTGAGGTCGCCGAAGGCGTCTACCAGATCGAGGTCCCCATGAGGCAAAACCCCCTAGGGTACACCTACTCCTACCTCCTCAAGGAGGCTTCCACCATCATTGACACCGGCGCCGGGAGCAGCGAAGGCCTCAAGGGACTGGACGACCAAATGAGGGAGGCCGGGCTCGCGCTCAACGAGGTGAAGCGCATCATCGTGACCCACCTCCACGGGGACCATGTCGGCCTCGTCGACTACGTCCGGGAGGTCTCGGGGGCCTCCGTCGTCGCTCACCGGATCGCCATGGAGCGCCAGAGGGAGGCAGCGTTGGCGAGTGGAAGGCTCTACGAGGATCTCGTAAAGGAGACCAAACTCATGGGCGCGGGAAAGCACGTGGGTCTCCTCCGAAGCTTGCAGGGTTCCCGGAGGGGTAAGCCTTACATACTTGAGATAGACGAGCTCCTCGACGACGGAGACATTCTTGATCTTGAGGGCTCCAGACTCAGGGTGTACTGGACGCCAGGCCACGCGAGGGAACATATCTGCCTCCACGACGAGGAAAGGAGGATACTCTACGCCGGGGACCACATCCTCCCCAAGATCACTCCACACATGAGTCTCCACGGACCCGATGAGGGGGATCCCCTCGGAGATTATCTTACATCCTTGGATAAACTCAGAGGGCTGCCTGTTAGGACCGTTCTACCGGCCCACGAGTGGATCTTCGATGATCTGGATGGCCGGATCGACGATCTGAAACTGCATCACGTGAACAGATGCAACGAGATGAAGAATGCCTTGAGGGATGGGGCGAATACCGTCTTCGAGGTCTCCTCGGTGGTCCACTGGGATAGTCGGCCCTGGGCTCAGATGAGCTTCTGGACTAGGAGGATGGCGGCGGCGGAGACCCTTGCCCACCTCGTTTACATGAGGAACAAAGGTGATGTCGTCGAGGAGCTGAGGGGAGAGGTGCTCCACTACAGCGTGAGCTGAGCTATCTCCAGACCTTGATACCCTTCTCGTTGAGGTAGTTGGCCGCCAAGTCGGCGATGTCCGGGGTCCTGAAGGGGATCTTCAGCTCCTTAACTTGGATGACTATCTCTTTGTAGGTGATCTCCAATATCTTCCTCTTATCGATGTACTCGTCGAGTATCGTCTGGGCAACGTCCTCCGCTACCCTGAACTTGGGGCTGAGCATCTGGTAGTGGAGCTTGAGGGCCTTGCTAATCTCGTCGGTCGACGCCTTCTCCAGGGACCAGACGGTGGGCCTTGGGCCTCCCTTGGAGCTCTTCACCTTTGAGATCTTCAGCGCGGGCACCACTATCCTGAGGGACCTCATTCTCTTTAGCGCCCTGTAGGTGGTGGCCTCGGGTTGGTTGAGCTCGTTTTGTAGCACCCATGCTGTGGCCGCTCCGTGGAGGCAGAAGTAGAGGAACGTCTCCGCGACGGCTGAGGATGAGAATATCTTCTCACTGAAGGAGAGCAACTCCTGTATGTTCTTGAGCGTGGTGGCGAGGTTGTTCTCCTCATTTAATAATAATAACTTGCGGTATACCTCTACATACCTACTGAAGTTGCTCTCACCGCGAGAAAGTGATCCATTAGATTTTTTATCACGGTCGCTATTATCAGTAGTTAGCATCGTGTCCAAATAATCCCGTCCCCGAAAATCCCCCGATACGTGGTGGACTATCATCCTATGCGATATTCTTATAAGATTACTTGTTAACATGTAAACAAGTAAACATTTGGACGTGTAACCGTTGCCGCGCAAGACTGTCGCCATCCGGGGGCTCGACACGGAGCTCTACCACGAGGTATTCTCGATGGCGAAGAAGGACGGCAGGCGGGTCTCTGAGGTCATGAACCAGGCTCTCACCATGTTCCTGAACGGCGACTACGAAGGTGGCGAGGTCAAGGCTTCCGGGAAGGTGAACGGCAACGGCAAGAAGTCGGGAGTCTTCACTCTGAAGAACGACGGAGAGATCACACTCTCCAAGGCTGACATCCAGGGCCTCAAGAAGGAGGTAGGGATCTTCAGGATAGAGACCTCCGGGCGCCTCACTTTCGAGAAGGATATCGACAAGGCGACGCTGGCGAACATCGACAGGCTGATAATCCACGACGGCACCGTCGAGGTCCCAAGGAACCTGTACACTCAGTTCCTCATCAGGTCGGACATCTACGGCAGGATAGAGAAGTACTGATGCCCAAAGAGGCGTTTTTACGGCTCCTGGGTGTGGAAGACGGCAGTTTTAAGGCCTTCCAGAGGAGAGGGGGTTCATTAACGTATCTCGTGGGCGTGGTCATGGAGTCCAACCGGGTTCTGGACGTGAAAGCCGCAAGGATTGAAGTCGATGGCCTCGACGCCACTGACAGGCTCTTGGAGATGTGCGAAGGGACAGACGTCGACGCTGTGCTGCTCGGCGGGATAACATTTGCGGGGTTCAACGTGATAGATCCCTGGAGGGTCCATGAGGCCTTGGGGGCGCCGATAATAGTTGTCTCCCGGGTGAGACCAAGCGACGATGACATGCTAGAGGCCCTAAAGAAGCACTTCGAGGACTGGAGGCAACGATGGGAGCCCATTGAACGGCTGGGGACCGCCCACGAGTGCACGACATTTCTAGGGGAACCCCCCATCTTCTACGAGGTCGTGGGGTGCGACCGTGAGTGGGCGGAGGAGACCCTGAAGGGAGCCTCACTGATAAGCAGGATACCCGAGCCCGTGAGGGTAGCGGGAATAGTGGCCCGTGGCCTCAGTTGAACTCCTTGAAGTCGAGGGGCACCGTGGCGTGGCTCTGGAGGTCGACGATGGTCGCCACCCCCACGGTGGGGGTAAGGTCCACCCTCTTCTGGAATGGCGTCTGATCCTGCCACCCACCCGAGGAGATGAGGGTCGTCCCCTTGTACTTCTTGATCCCCTGGACGTGAATGTGCCCCATGTGGAGTATGTCGGGGACGGAGCTGATGATTAGGCCGTCTTCCCTCTCGGGCGCGATCGGGGTCGATGAGCCGTAGGTCGGCGCCACGTGCCTGCAGCGGAGGAGCAGCTCCATTCCTTTCACAGGGTTGTGGAAGTCCAACCCCGGCACCTTCGAGAGGATCTCATCAAGGGCTTTCCCGTGGCTGAGGCAGACCTCGACTCCGTGGAGCTTCAACCGGCTTGGGTTTGCGAGGAGGTGGATCCTGCGGTCCTCGAAGAGTTCCTCGGCGTACTCTCTGGGTATCGGTGGCTGGGGCAGGCTGATCCTCACGGCGTCGTGGTTCCCGGGGAGGACGATGATCTCAACGTAGTCGGGGATCTCCGAGAGGAGGCGGGCGGCCTCGCTGTATTGCTCGTGGATGTCCGTGATGTTCAGCTCATCCATCTGATTGGGATAGATCCCGATGCCGTCGACGAGGTCCCCAGATATGACGAGGTACTTCACCCTCGAGGCGAGCAGCTTCGACTGGTTGGGGCCGACCTCCATGTTGAGCCATCTTAGAAACTTCCTGAATAGGTCCTCCCTGAAGTGGACACTCCCCACGTGGACGTCGGCGATGAAGGCGGCGCAGAGGGGCACCTCGGACCTGTTGGAGGGCTTCATAGGGATGTCGGGCCATATGAAGTCATTCGCCACAAGAAGGTCCTGCTTGTACTTGACCGCCTCGACGCAGATCACCTGGTCCTCTAGGACGCTCAGCCCCTTGACGGCAGTCTCGGAGCCCGCCATAACGGTTACTGAGGCTTCCTCGTCCTCCAGCTCCAGAAAGAGCCTCTCCCCGGAGGTCCTCCTTCCGGTGACGATGCCTATGACCTTTACCTTTGCCTTCAGGGGGAGGGACTCGACGCTCCCGATGGAGACGGTGTCCCTCATATCGATCCTGTTACGCATGATCCTCTCGATCTTTCTGAACCGGCTGCGGAAGTAATTGACGAAGCCCTGGAGATCCCCCTGGGGGTCGATGGGCGGCTGTTCGAGTATCTTTATGTCGGCGTCGTTCGTCTTCGCCATGGGCGTTACGCCCAGGCTCGCTGGTCTGTGGAGGGAGGGCTCCCTCTCCCTCCTTCCCACCTCCTCGACGTTCTCGAGGAACGTTCTGTCGAAGATGGTTATCTCCTCGAGGGAGGAAGTCGCCGTGCGGATGGCCTTGCCTATGAGGTCATCAAGGTTATCTGAGCTGAGGCTTCCGAGGTATTCGAATCCGTCGGCGCTCAACTGGTAACCTGACCCGATAATGGTTCCAAGTGCCTTCCTAAGTTCCTCCGACACGGCGAGGTGCTCCAGGACTTTAATCTACGATTCCGGCCAGCTTCTTGTAGTCCTCCCTGGGAGGGCTCCACGCCTCGTAGATCACGACGGGCTCATCCCCGGTGGTCTCGAACATGTGCTCCTCGTTGGGGGGTATGGTCCATGTGACGCCGGGCTTGACATCGAGGTCGACGCCTGCGGATCTGAGTATTCCCTCCCCCTTTACGCAGGTCCCTATCTGCTCGTTGGGGTGGGCGTGGTCGGGGAAGACGGCCCCGGGCTTGATGTGGATCCTGGTGAGGGTCATGTTCTTCCCGTCGCCGATCAGGTACATGTCCGCGCCCTCCACGGGCTGGAAGCATGGTGCTTTCTCGTAACTACATGATTTCATGTTGTTCACTCGTCTTCTGTTCTGGAGAGAATAAAAATGCTTAGACAGCGAGCTTCATCCTTTCCTTCTGTTGTTTGATGAGCTCCTTGATCTCCTTCCGTACCCGGTACCTGTAAGGCATCCCCGAAGTGTTCCTGTCGATGAACCCCCTCTCGTAGAGCTTCTTGAGGAGGCGCGCGGTGTGCTCCCGGGTCTTCCTGATTCTCTCACGTATCTCGGGGACGGAGCACTCCTCCATCTCTGCGATAATCATGAGGACCTCTATCTCCGTGGGGGTCAACGAGTCGAGCACGGCATCCCCCCTCAGGGGTATCGCGGCGTCGACGGAAGGCTGAACGACTCTTGCCACGGGCCTCTTGGAGAGCTTGAGGATCTCCTCCTTCATCGAGGCAATCGTCTCATCGGTCTCCTTCATCTTCTCGACGAGCTCACCGGAGGTCTCCTCGGAGCCCTTGGCGGCGTCTATGGCATCCTGACTTACCCTCAAGGCCTCGGAAGCGACGGACTGGGCGTCAGAAGCATCACTGCGGGCGACGTTGACGACTCTGGCGACACGTTCAAGCTGTTTCGTGAACCCCAAGGTGATGCTTTTAACGAGATTTCTCGATCGATCGTACTCTAACTGAGCCTGTCTTATGCGTTTGGAGTAGATGTAGGAGGCTACCGTTGTCACCACGAGTATCGTCAGCGTAGCAAAAAGGAACTCCAAGGCTCATCACGGCTCGATCGAACGTTCTCAGGAAATAATCTTCTCCCTGTAGGCTTTATGACTTTCCCTAAAATCACATGAAATCACATGTAGCACGGCTGTGACAGAGTGTGACGCCCATGATGTTACATGATATCACAGATTCATCACAAATATCACAATGACATCACAGGCAGTAAAAGGAATAGGAGCGACAGCATTCTGTATCAATGATATGATCTCTGACTTTCTTTAGTATAAAGATTTTCAGGATATGTGTACTCTTTTTTAACTCATATTTTGATACGGATATCTATAATTAGGGCCTATTTTAGGCCTATTTTTTAATGAATTTATATCTAACTCGATTACAAAATATAACGTGTAAAGATTCGCTATTGGGCGTTAGAGGCCTGGTGAAATATACTAGAATGTGTGATATCACATGATATGAGTATATAGAAATGGATGAATTTATTGGATAGGTCCAATCATAAGTATAGGTTCTTCTCCACACTCAATTAACGAG
>DATLAV010000128.1:0-2726 GCA_035527235.1 Patescibacteria group bacterium
ACGTCTACTTCCACTATCTTCACCGAGTCAAGGACGATGGGTCTGCCGATGATATCCCTTAACGTCACCGTATGCCCTTCCACCTTGGCGTAGATGACGTCCTCGGCCACCTTCTCGCCGTCTAGGTAAACCTTAAACTCGCACACTATCCGTCTCTCTCCTCCAGATGTTTCAAGGCCTTCAGGAGATGCTTTGACACCTCCCCGGCCTCGTACGCTGCGAGCCTCATCTCCTCGGCTACACCGTCAAGGGCCAGCCTCTCCGCCTCGGCGACAGTCTCAGCGAACCTCTTCCTGTGCTCCTCATTATGATGGGCCCAGTGCTCGATGAGTTTAGCTAGTCTCAGTTTTTCCTCGTCCAAACCGCTCACATCTATATATTCTTCGATGTGTGGTTTATAGTAATACTGTCGAGGCAGATCTACTCATTCGTCTTTAAACCAACGAGGGAATGGGAGCATCGACTCGCCTTCGAAGCTGATGCCATGAGGGAAGGTCATCCTCATGGCATAAGAGGTGATGATGAAAGACACCCTCACTCCCCCAAGGAAACCCACGCACAGAAAGAAAGTGGGGGTAGATTCTATCTACCGACCTCTGGATCGTGTGACTTGTAGCTTATTTACTATTTAGTAGGCACATTCGTCGGATTATCCCCTTTGAATCTGCACCTTTCTACCGATGAAGGCAAGCCCAGCGAGGACAATGGTAAATGCCAGGTAGATCTGTCAGATCCCTGCCTCCGCGGATCCTGGCACGACGCCCATGAAGTCGAGGGGTTCTACTTGATTGAGTGGCCCGATATACCAAAGCAGGGAATAGATGAACTCGAACGATTTGCTGGAGCCCATCCAGACCCCCAGACAGAGGGCAAACGAGGGAATGAACGTGGCTCCCACCGCCAGGGAAAGGACCCCAAGCCATTCGCCGTGGAGTGCCAAGTTCAGCGCGACCCCGCTCCCAGTGACCAAGGCCAGGAGCACCCCCGCCACCCAAACAGCGGGAAGCGGGCGCTGGAGGGACCTCGCGGAGGAGAAGACCAGCTGATCCGTCCGATGACGAGCCTCGCGGGTTCCCAGCTTCGACCATATCAGCACCAGCAGGAGCCAGACGAGGGGAAACATCATCCCCCAGGCGTTGTCGAGGGGGAGGAGTACCCCACCTGTCCTCGACTGAGGTCACCCCAGATTTTATATGGTCTCCTAGCTCATTGCGTCGTATGGAACTTGATAAAGCGGCACCGATGGACGCCATTGAGGCTGCAATGAACGCCCTCGTAGTAACGAAGGGAGCAACGGTGGGTGAACATATCCTGATCTTCTGCGATCCCGAGCAAGAGGCACTGGGTAAGATGTACGCGGATGCAGGGGTGAAACTGGGTCTATGGACCAGGCTCGTGTTGCTTGAAGCTGGAGAAGCGGTACGATCTGAGCTTGACGATAGAGTCAAGGAGATACTCACATCGAGCAGGCCAGACCTCATCGTGAACGTGTTCAGGACGAAGGCGGGTGAGACTAGCTATCGAATCAAGTTCATGAGGCTTGAGAGGCCCCGGGGTGCGCGCATACTCCATTGCCCTGGAATCAGCTACGACATGTTCACGGAAGGTGCGGCTGCACTGACCGTCGATGAATATGAGACCATGTTCGAGTTCGGGAACAGGCTCAAGGGTGCATTGAAGGACGTTCACAGGGTCCACGTGAACTGCCCCATGGGGTCCGACTTCTCGATGGACCTCGGTGGAAAAGAGTTCCGGGTGGAGGAAGGCACCAACATTCCGACCGGGGAGATCAACGTGATGCCCCCCATAGGTGATAGCTTCGAGGGGAAGCTCGTCTCAACCTCCGGCGGGACAGGTAAACTGTACCGTGAGACTCCCGCCGAGGTCTATTCCAAGGATGGTCTCGCTGGCGAGGTCAGGTGCGAGGATGAGTACGTGAGAAAGCGGATACTTGAGGAGCTTGACAGGGACTCGGGTGCCAGATACCTTGGAGAGTTCGCCATTGGCATCAATCCGAAGGCGAGGGTTGTAGATGCATTCATCGAGGCTGAGAAGGTCTTAGGGACTATCCACGTCGCCTTCGGCGGGAGCTATCGGCCATCGAAGACGCACATTGACCTGCTCATTGAGAACCCCACCGTGATCGCATACCGCGGAGATGGATCCAAGTTCACCGTCATGGAGAAGGGTGAGATCAAGATCTAATTTCAAGAAACACACGCACATGATGAAAGCCTCCTCCCCCTCAAGAATAATACGCGAGATGGGAGCGGGGGGTAGATTTGAATGCTAACCACGAGGTCTGTACCCTAGAGGAGGATGGCCATCCTGTACTGGTCCCCATACTCCCCTAATATAGGATGATAGTACTCCATGACGAGCTGCCCCTCGATCTTGTATCCCACCTTTTCATAGACGTGTAATGCCCTGACGTTCTGGGTGGAGGTCTTAAGATACACCTTCTTGAGACCCCTCTCCCTGGCAACCTCGATCATCAGCTGCGTCAGGATGGTCCCGAGACCCCGTCCCTGGAGGTCATCGTGGACGACGATATCAAACTCCGCCCTGTGCCTGCGAGAGACCCCCACCTGGAAACCCAGGGTAGCTATAGCGACGACCCTCGTCTGAATGCTTGGTTTCCCCTCCACGACGGCGACGACGGGCAGCAGTTTCTCATAGTCGACATTGGCCATCATCTCCTCAACCTCTTCACGTATGAAGGGGTT
>DATLAV010000129.1:0-12182 GCA_035527235.1 Patescibacteria group bacterium
TTAGGCGATGGAATATGAGCAATGTTCCTAACATCGTTACGCCTCCACCCGGACCTAAATCCAGGGAGTTGGTGGTAAGGCGTAACGATCTGATACCTCCAGGTGTCTATCTGATTCAACCCGTTACCATCTCGGAGTCCAAGGGCGCAGTGATGAAGGACATCGACGGGAACACTTACATCGACTTCACGTCTGGCATCGGGGTGACCAGCCTCGGTCACTGCAAGGATGAGATCGTCCAGACCATCAGCGACCAGGCCTCTAAGATGATCCACAGCTGCATCCACGTGGTCAACTATGAGTCCTACCTGGACCTGGCGAAGAAGCTGACCGAGGTCACGCCAGGCAGCTTCAAGAAGAGGGCGATGATGCTGAACAGCGGCTCCGAGGCTGTTGAGAACGCCATCAAGATCGTCCGCCAGTCAACCGGCAGGCCCAACATTATCAGCTTCGAGAACAGCTTCCACGGCAGGACATACATGGCGATGACACTCACCGGGAAGTGGGACCCCTACAAGGTAGGGCTAGGCCCCTTCGTACCGGGGGTCTTCTTCACTCCCTTCCCCTACTCGTACCGATGCCCTTGGGGCACAACGGATAAGGAGGAGTGCGGCAAGGCGGCCCTCCACCACATCGAGAAGAGCGTCTTCAAGACCCAGGTCGACCCGAGCACCGTCGGCGCCATCATTACGGAGCCCATACAGGGCGAGGGGGGGTTCATCGACCCGCCCGAGAACTTCCTGCCGGGGCTCAAGGGGCTCTGCGAGGAACACGGCATCCAGCTCATCATCGACGAGATCCAGACGGGGTACGCTCGCACGGGCAAACTCTGGGCCATCGAGCACTACGGCGTCGAGCCCGACATCATGACGATTGCCAAGGCCATCGCCGCAGGGCTCCCGCTGAGCGCTGTCGTCGCTAAAGACGAGCTGATGAAGGACATCTACCCGGGGAGTCTCGGCGGCACCTACGGCGGAAACCCGGTTGCCTGCGCCACGGCCCTTAAGGTCTTAGAGATCATCGAGAGGGAGAACATAGTCGGACAGGCTGCCGAGCTGGGTAAGAAGCTGAAAAAGCGCCTCGACGAGTTCTACGACAAGTACGAGGTCGTGGGCGAGGTCCGAGGCAAGGGCCCGATGCTCGCCATGGAGCTTGTGAAGGACAGGAAGACGAAGGAACCAGACAAGGACGCCTGCGGAACCTTGATGAAGGAGTGCCTAGGATCGGGCCTGCTGACGCTGAAGGCAGGTCTGTACGGCAACTGCATACGGCTGCACCCGCCCCTCACCATAGGGGACGAGCTCCTCGATAAAGGCATGAACATAATAGAGAACGCCCTGAAGAAGGTCTGACCCACCAACCTTTTTTTATCTTTTATTTATTGCACCTGAGCCGTAGCTACCGCCATCTGATCGTCAACCAAGATATCCCCCTCACGGGCCGACTCCGGGGAATGGATGAGATCAGGGGGAGGATACGGTAGCTCGAGCAGGGACGAAATGACGAAGAGGGATGTGAACACCCTCTGATAGATCGTGTGAAGGACCCTGGGGACCTGAGACCTCTCGTCCACCTCGAGATACCGATCGATGTCCCTCTTTCCGCCGCTGATCACGGCCTTACCGCCGACAACGAACTGGACGAGGCTGGGCTTTGATTCGATGTCGAGAGTGAAGCTAAGCGTCAGCTCGTCGTCGGTACGGTTCTCCTCGTCCATCTTAACGTCCACGTTGAAGCTGACCACGTCAGGCCTGGCGGTAGTATCGATCTTCTGAGCCTCCAGCTTGTTCAGGATCACGCGTATGGGCTCACTCTCAAAAATGGACTCGATGACGATCACCACCTTTGTGTCTCATACTCGTAGCTGGGTTTCCCCCGCTTTACAGGGGAGTGTTATCCCAGCATTTATTGTGGATATGTGTGTAGGCACTCGTAACAACAGGACGTCTCGATATTGAATAGTGTTCATCGTTCAGCAGATTTGGCGATTCATCCCCTCAGGATCGGTTACCCTGGTATAGATCTATGGTAGATTCGTCTGTTCTCTATCAGGAAAAGCGAAAAGAGGACAGGATTGAATCTTAAGAATCTATATATGCGATCTTTCTGCCTCTACTAAGAATTTAAGGATCTTTGGGGGACGAAAAGGTGGATGACCAGAGGACTGTGGGTTATGGACGTCAGATCGATAAAGTGGCTGACGTCAACAAGATCGAGGAGGTCATGTCCTCCAAGGGTAAGAAGGGAAAGATTACGGTCCGTATCTCGAAGCAGAGGTCGAGATCGAGGTCGCCCCTCTACTTTAAGTACGAGATTCAGAAGTACGACCTACACCCAGGATACTACTTCGACAGCACTGCGGACGCCATCCCCCAAGGAGTGCCGGAGTACATCGACGACGGGAATCAGTACGTGGAGCGGATCGTCAGATCCCTTTTCTACTTCAAGCAGTGCGCCCTCATCGGGCCTACTGGCACGGGGAAGACTCACATCGTCTACCTCATCGGGGACCTGATGGGGCTCCCCATCTGGGAGGTGAACTGCGGGCTCCAGACGAGTAGCTACGACCTCATCGGAAGGTTCGTGGGCCTCGGCAAGGAGAACTGGATAGACGGCCAGGTCACCACATGGCTGAAGAAGGGTGGCATACTCTACATCGACGAGGCAAACATGATGAAGCAGGACGTGGCCACCAGGCTCAACCCGGTGCTGGACACGAGGGGCCACCTGGTGCTCACCGAGAAGGACAACGAGGTCGTTCCCCGCCACAAGTTCGCCTACTGCATCATCGCCATGAACCCGTTCTCGACGGAGTTCGCGGGAACGAAGAAGCTCAACGCGGCGTTCAGGAGGAGAATGTCGGTCTGGATCAACTTCTCATACCAGAGCATCGGTGACAACATCAGCCCGAGGGAGGCGGAGCTCATCATGAAGCGTTCCGGCTGCGAAGAGGAGATCGCCTACCAGATCCTGAGGGTCGGGGCCGAGATGAGGCGCCAGTACCAGGCGGGCGACCTACCCTATGGGCCCAGCCCCCGAGACCTCATCAACTGGGCAGTCCTATGTAAGGACGGGGTGGACCCCGTCAAGGGAGCGGAGGAGACCCTTGTCGCCTTGACAAGCGACGTACCCGAGGTGCAGGAAGAGGTCAGACAGGTCATCAGCGGCGTCTTCCGTTAGGGTCACACCTTCTCACTGGCGCCGATGTAGAGCCTCTCGAAGACGTTCACGAACTCCTTCAGTGTGAAGGCTGAGGCCGTCGACTCGAAGAGGAACTCCATCCGACCGCTCTGAGCGCCGATGCCCAGTACGAACATATCGTTGTACTCCAGTCTCCTCACAACCTCCTGGACCTCGGAGTAGATATTCTGGTATCCGTAGGGCCAGCCGTCCGAGATGATCATCATTATCTTCATCTCGTCCTTCTGGCGGTTCAGCATGCCGCCGACCACCTCGATCGCATCCGGCATATAGGTTAGCCCTCCGAACTCGACGCCCCCCAACCTCGACCGTACTCGGGTGTTATACTGCTCGGAGAAGTCCTTGACGATGTGGAGGTAGTCGTTGAAGGCGAAGATCCCCCAAGAGGTGAAGTCGAGGAGGATCCTGCTCGCTGATTCCGCCAGGATGATGGCCATCTCCAATGTGTAATCCCTGATGTGCCTCATGCTGGTACTTGAGTCGATCAGTATCCCCCAGGAGTAGCTCTGCTTGATCTTCTCATCTCTCAGGAAGACGTCGTCGCGCTCGCTGGCACTCGCCACGACCTGGATCGCGTCCGGGAGGTCCAGAACTCCATACTTCTTCCTGAAGTCCTCTGTCATGGCGTTCATGACGACAAGGAGCTTCTGGGTCATGAGAACTCTGTCGCTCTTACATCTCTCCATGGCCCGGAGGTATCCGGAGTAGTCGGGCTTCGGGAACTTGACCCCCCTCAGCCTCGAGAGCTCTAACGCCCCCATGTACCTTGAGACGATCCTGTTCTCCCTTCCCTTCTCGTTGACGTAAGAGTCGAAGACCATGAACGACCTCGCCTCGCCCGCCCTGCCAACGTACCGGGATAGGCTGCCCAGCCCGGTCACGCCCAGGGCCTCAAGGGACTCGATCATGAGATCGTCTACTTGGGGGGAGGTGTTGATGGTCATGGCAGGGAAGAGACTGCACCTCCCCAGATACTCCGTGTGAGGGAACGACGGGGACTCGATGAGGGGACCGTAGTTCAGAAGGGCCCTGTAGACCTTGTCGGCGGTCTCCAGCCTTGACTCTCCCACGTCGACCTCGTACTTTGTGGCCAGGTCGACCAGCTTGCGGTACTGATCCAGTATATCGTAGAGATCCTCCACGATCTCCTTGTCCTTGTCGGAGTGGTACCTTCGCAGCCCCGTGTTGGCGAAGATCATGAGCGAGCCCATGATCCGGGTGGCCTGAATCCTGACGTTCTCCAGGTTCCTGAGCCTCCTGAGGGCCATCGCCTCCGTGAAGCATACGTCCACCAGCTTGTCCTTAGCCCAGGTAGAGAGAAATGAGATGACGCCTATGTCCTCCAGTAGGGAGACGACGAACCTTGAGATGATGGGGTTCTTGCCCCTCGACCAGTCAAGGTATGCTTCGTAGTTGGACTGGTATACGTGGGACGTGAGATGGTAGACGGCCCCCCTGAAGAGCTGCAATATGAGCTGCTGGTTCATCGTGTTCCTGCTGAACGCGTACCCGAGGAACTCTATGCGTTGGGCATCGAACTTGGGCTCGGGGATCGATATGGTGAACCTGCCGCCCGCCTCTTGCAAAAGGGGGTTCTCTGAGTCGTCGACTAGAATTATTCTCAGTTTCTCCATGTCCTTCTCGAAGGAGTTGGAGCGAGCGTAGTCAACGAAGCCCATGATACCCCCTACATCGACTCAAGCATTCTGTGAGCACCCGAGATCCTGTACATAGGTCAAGCCACGACAGGTCTCTGGAGTGTGGTGAACCCAAGGTTGAGGACGAACTTGGACTCCCTCTCAGAGTCCACTGGCTTAAGCACGATCTTCACCACGACGCCGTCCTTCAGATAGCAGATGTAGTCGACGTCGTTACCGAGCCCTACGTTCTTGAGCTCCTCCAGGGACTCCTTGGCGTCCTCCAATTGCTCCAGTTTCTCTGTTATGGCCTGGATCGTCTCGAACATGATCTCGGCCTCACCCTGGTCGGTGGAGGAGAGCAGGAGGCTCTTGAAGTGGACCCAGTTATCGGGTGCACCTCTCCGCCTCCTCCGTCTACGGTTGTTCCTGTTCCTCCCCTCACTGCCGAGGTTCTCGATGAACTCCCTGAACCAGTCCTCCTCACCGTACTTCTCCTCTGCCTCCCTGAGGAAGTCGCCCAGGCGCTCGCTGTAGTCCTCCTTACGGGACAGGTAGGAGGATATCTCTAATTCGATCTGCCTGGAAAGTTCCTGCAGGGAGTGGACGGTGATGATCTCTGTGACGAGTTTCTTGGTCAAGGACTCTCCTCTACCGATGCTCGTGGAACCCTGAAGACCTCAGGTCCTCTACGTTTCACCTGCATCAACTCACTGCCCTCCATCTATGAGGATTTGTAGGTTCTCGGGGCTACACACTCGCTCAAGTTAGGAACAACCGGATCATGACGAAAAGGGCTATGTCGCCCACGAACAGCGTCAGAAGGTACCCGATTGCTATGAAGACGATGAACGGGAGCGTATAAGAGACCCAGAGGTCGATGTAACCAGCCTCCCTCAGGCGCCTGAAGACCTCCTCTGCAGCGTCGTCGTCCTCAATATCGGGGAGCAGTATCAGCCTCCTCCCCTGGGCGCCCTCCTCGGGCGGTAGCTCCAGGGGGTACTGGAACGGGGGGCCTCGGACCTCACCGACCCCAATCTTGTACCCGGTCGCCATCATGACCAGCCTCCTCCAGAGGGGCTCCGAAGCGTAGCCTTCGAAAAGTGCCCTGCCGTTCACGGAGAGCATCAGGTTCCTCGTGAACAGGACAACTGCAAATGAGGCCCCGGCGAGAGCCGAGTTCGAGAAGAGGGTGAGGGGGTAGATGATAGAGGAGATGCCCAGATAAGGTTCGATGCCCCGGGGCGCGCACGGGTTGAGGACGGCCAATGTGATGAACGCCAGCACATCGGCACCGCCGAAGAGCCCCAGGTAGCCGAGGGCGAAGGACACAACGACCGAGAAGACGACGGGTATCGCCAGTCCTGTCAGGCTCAGAGTCCCTGAGTAGACCTCGTATACGGCGATGATGAGACCGAACGCCCCGAAGACCACCCAGACCAGATCATAGATCTCCCTCGTCCTCAAATCTATCCACGACGCGTAGCCCAGCATCATGAGGCTGAGGAGGATGCGGGCGGCGTCCAGGGGGTTTACGGTCGACAACAACCTAGTCATTCCCTTACCACGTATAAGTTCCCTCACCCTTCCGGGAGAGTCGCCTCCGCGACGACGTACATCCCCCTGCGGTCGTAGACCTCCAGCCTCACAGGCACCTGGGCTCCCGCGACGTCGTCCGTGAATGTGCAGCTGTACGTCCCGTTCTTGTAGTCCTGCTCGTGGTATCCGGGGACGAGGGATGCGTCAGCCCACGCCCAGGAACTCGGGTAAAAGATGGCCTTGGAGTCGAGGAGAGCGGGGGATCCCTCATTCATGAGTGTGAAGACGACCGTGACGGTCTTGGTGTCCCCTCCCAGGTCGAGGAAGCTGCCTGAGACCTGTAGGCTGGTGGTGACGTTGACGGTGAATCCCCAGTCGACCTCCGCACCACGTCCGCTGATGTTCAACGTAGCGTCCGCCGCCACACTCGTCACCCCGCTTCCGTCCTCCCCCCAGTCCAGCCAGACTCCGTCGACGTAGGGTGACTGGGACCTCTCTGTGAGGTTCACAGAGGTGCTCCCGTACAGGTAATGGCTTGAAACGAAGGGCTGCCAGCGACCGAGGTTGACCGCCAGGTCTGCGGAGTAGACCCCACTGAAGTTGCCCTGTCGGGTCTCCTCGGCCTCAAAGTCGAGGACGTCGTCGATTCCAGACTCGTAGCTGGCTCTTATCCAGGCGGCGTCTCTAGAGACGTTCGAGATCCGGACCTCGTCGATGATCCCGTCGAAGTTTCTGGATGAATCCGAGGAGGCGCCTGGGTAGACGTTACCGATGCAGACATCCTGGATGGAGTCAGAGATCGCGTCCCCGTCCCTGGAAGCGTTGCCCACGGAGCCCCCGTCGGTGTAGAACCTGATGGTCGCATCGGCGCTGTCCCAAGTGAACACGACGTACTCCCATCTATCAGCGGCGTGGACGCCCAGGTCACTGTCGTGGCTCGAGGTTCCTCCGCCGACGCCATCGGTTGAGAGCCTGACCCTGATGACGTTACCTGTGACGCCGAGGGAAAACAGGTGGTCGGAGACGCCGGTATCCGTGGATTTGCACACCACCTGGTCGTCGCCCAGTTCGTCATGGAAAATCCACGCCTCAACAGTGATTGCCGTCCATCCGTCTGAGCCGATGTCACCAGCGTCGATGTCATCGTCATTGCCGTCGAAGCTCTGGGCCCCGTCGATGGAGCCCCCCGAGGTGTACGCCGGCTCCCAGGACCACTCCTTCGTACCGTCGTTGTCGGACTGGGTGCTGTCTCTGACGTGGCTCGTGTCGGGGTCGTCCCTCATGTGGGTCGCGAGGGAGAAGTTCGCATCCCAGACCATCTCAGCAGGCGTCGAGTTCGGGTCACCAACGTAGTCGGTGCTCTCCTCGTGATACCTGCCATAGTACATGTAAAGGACTGTGTCCGTCGTGGAGCTGATGTTCGGGACCCTAACCCAGAGCCACGCCTCCTCGCTGGCGTCGTCCCATTCCTCTACCTCGACGTAGCACTGCTCCAGCCCGTTCTCGGTGATGACAGCGATCTTCCCCCTGTTGGAGTCGCTCTGCATCTCGTCGAAGACGAAGGAGACGTCGTCTCCGTTCCGCCCCGAGGAGGTGCTGAGGTGGACGAGGAGTGGAAAGTCCGTGAGGTTGTCGTCGAAGTCGTTGTGGTCGATGACGATCCTCACCCGCTTCTCGTAGTCGGAGAGCCACCCCTCGACGTCACCGAACATCGATGACGCGAGGACGTGCTGGGAGCCCTGCTCGATGCTCAGGACGTGGTCGCTGAGAACGTCGTAGGGGGTCGTCATCCTCATGTGTTCGAGGGAGTAGAAGTAGGCCTGGGTCGAGATAATGCCGAGGGCGATCACCATGGCCGCCACGGAGAGCACCTGGCCCTTCCTACGTGCCGCCAACACCCAGCCCTCCCAGCTGAAGCCTCAGCCTGTAAAGCGGGCAGCCCTCCACGTCAACTGCCACCATGTAATCTACGGAGTCGACCTTCCTCCCGATGAGGCCGCCGTTCGATATGGAGTCCTCGTTCACGATTGATCCGCCCTCATCGAAGACCGTGAGGTTGAACGACACAGTCGAGGGGAGCGACAGTCTCAGAACTGACTCCAACTCATCCCAACTCTCCGCGTGTACTAGCCGCCCTAGGGTCCCGTCGCCGTCCAGGTTGAGCAGCGCCTGCATCCCCCATGCGGCCAGAGGTGTGGTGTCCTGGAGGTCCCGGTCCGTGGGGACCTGGGAGGCGTAGAGCAGGGCCGTGGCTATGATGACCGCCGCGAAGAAGGCATCCAGTGTGTGGACTATACCCCTCCTAGTCATTCTCCCTCGGACTCCTGAACTCCATCGTGAACCTGTAGAGCACATCGTTCACCTCGACGATGTACGACGTGCGATAGACATCCGAGACAAGTGAGTCGTCGGACATATCGGCCCCGGTCTCCAGGGGAACCTGGGGGTAGGGAACCCACTCGGCCCAGTAATCCGAACCGCTGACTCCTGTGAGTACGCAGATGATAGGGCTACCGTCGATGAGACGAGGGATCGAGTAGTTGACCCCCTCGTAGTCTGCCCAGGTCTCGAAGCTCCCGAAATTTATAAGCTCGTCGACGCCGCTCTCGAAGCTCGCCCTCACCCAAGCAGCGCTCCTCATCCCATCTGAGACGCGAACCTCGTCGATGGTCCCCGGGAAGTAGCCGTCCACGGCGTTGGGCCAGGCAACGGTTGTGTATCCGCCGATCCTCCAGAAACCCACGAAGTCCTCGGCGAAGGGGTTCGCTGTCGTGTCGTTCAGCTCCCCGTCGACGTAGATGTACAGATTGTTCGTGGCGTCGTTCCGAACCCCGACCACGTAGTGCCATTCGCCGTTGTTCAGCGCGCTGTCTGAGATCGCTACGTCCGTTGATCCGCTGTAGCAACCGAAGTACGCCCTCCCGTCGGTGCCTACGTAGATATGGCGATCCCAGCTTGTGGATGATTCCCCGGTCTGGAGATCCTCCAGCCCCACTATCTTCGTGCCCGAGGGGGAGGTTGTGCTGAACCAAGCCTCGACCGTGAACTCCTGTGGGTTGTCGAAGGAGTCGAGAGTATACAGGTAATCGTCCGTACCATCGAAGGCATAACTCCCGTCGATCTGCCCCGAGACCTGATCCGTTGATGTCATGGCGCCATCCGGGATCGGGTCATTACGATTGGTAGTGCTATCAACAAGTGGCATGTCTGGGGTGTCGACCGATAGGTAGATAGAATACCAGAAATCAGCGAATGAACCGACCTCCCCGTACGTGGCAGGATAGGCGACCGAGGGATCCTCGTTGAAGGAGTTATCGTTTCTCCCCCTCGCCACCTGGAAATCTCCTGGATCGCCCGTCGCGTCATCGTAGTAGACGGCCACCCCGGTGTCCCTCTTCCACGCGAGCCAGGTGACCGTGTTCGCGGGCAGTGAGACCCCCCCGCTGGGATGCTCGATGGAGTACCAGCCCTCGACGCCGTTGGGGTTCACGATTCCAGCGTCCCACAGGAGCGTCGCTGAGGTTGGATTATCAAGCGTGCCACCTGTATAGACCGCCAGACGAACATCCCCCGTCTGGGCCCCTAGGTAGATGGAGATTGAGCCGATCGTCATATTAGCGATATCCGGTGAGGTCCCCCCCATCGTCCTGCTGTGCGACGCCGTCGTGCTCATGCCTCCGACACTCATCTTACCCCAGTTAGCGGGTACCTCGGGGTCGCCTTGGAGGTGGTACACACCGTCGAAAGAGCTGTCCCAGACGTTCTGAGCGGGAGTCGTCTCAGAGTCCCCAATATAATTCGAGTTGTCGGGCTGGGAGCTGTCGAAGTAGAGGTAGAGAATGGTATCCGTGGTCGAGCTCACGCTCGGGACCCTCCCCCAGAGCCAGGCCTCCTCGTCGGCGTCGTTCCATCGCTCAATCTCTACGTAGCACTGGGAGGTACCGTCGTCCTCGGTCACGGCTATCTTCATCCGGTTGGCGTCGCTCTGGAGCTCGTCGAAGATGTACGAGACATTGTCAGCGTTCCATCCCGATGAGACGCTTATGTAGATTAGGACCGGGAAGTTTGTCAGGTCGCTATCGACGTCGTCGTGGTCGATGGTTATCCTCACACGGTTCCCCCATCCAAGGAGCCAGCTCGTCTGCCCCAGCTGAAATGCGTCCGGTCCGTGCGTCTGAGCGGGGAAGTTGGAGTGGGTGCCCTTGTCCGGCGACGAGTCGACGTCGCTGGCGTCAGTGTCGACGAAATCCCCGCTCCCGTCGACATCGAGCCTGATCAGGCTGGCATCGATGCTCCAGCTGTCCTGCACGGTGTCGTCGGACTCGTCCTTACCCGCGAATCTTGCCGTGAAGGTGGTGGACGTGAGATAGGGTGAGATCGTGAAGTTGTTCCATGAGTAGGGGTCGACGTCCCCCAGCGTCACCCATTGACTGTTACCCTCATCCCAGCACTCCACCTGGAGGCCTTCAGACCCCGTCTGAGAGTAGGCGTATACCGCCAGGTCCGCCCCAGTGAGATCAGTGATGTCGGTCCACTGGACCTCCAGATCTAGCACATAGTCAACGTACTCCGGTATTTTCAGGACGAAGACGACGGACTGCTTGCTGTAGATCGTGTCGGTTCCCACTCCGCCCCTGCCGTAGGTCGCCTCGACCTTGAAGCTGTTTGATGTGTTGTGAACGTAGACGTAGTGGGAGGCGATACGGGCTATATCAACGTAGGTCAGCCTCTGGTCGCCCTTCCTCTGGACGAACGTGTCGTCGATCTCCACGCCGCCGGCCTCCCTGCTGCTCGTCCCGCTGGAGATGGTGTGGATCCCCGCCAGGACAAGGTAGTCTCTCTCCTCCCCCGGGTCGACGGTGATCACGGTGCTCCTGACTATGTTGGCGCTATTCGTGCTGCTCACGGTCGTGTCCTCGTCGGACTCCAAGGAGTCGAAGGCGTCCGTCCTGAACGCGATGATCCTCACGTCCCTCGCCGTGCTCCCCTCCGCCGCTATGAGCCCGGCCTGCACCCTGAAGGTGTGCTGCGAGGTGTCCAGGGTGTACATGCCGAACAGGCCGTGGGGCTCATACTGATCCCTGTCAGTTTGGATCCTCATCGTGTTGGGCGTGGTCCAGGCGTCCGGTGCAAGGCTCGTCCCGAAGTCGTAATCGAGCCAGGTCATGGCCCCCGAGCCCCCGACGGGCTGTTCCGAGACAAGGGTGCAGTAGGCGACGATGTAGTCGCCAGCTGTTGAGGGGGTGAACTGTAGTGTCGCGAGGGTCTGAGCGCCCGCGATGAAGGTGTCCCCGTTTACTTCCACGTACTCCAAGTCCGCCCAGTCCAATCTGATGCAGAGGATGTGGACGTTCCTCGCGTAGGCGGTGTACCCCGAGGACGCTTGATACTGGAACGTCACGGTCTGCCTAGAGGTGACCCCCGTGACCCTTGTGAAGTGGTAGTAGACGTTGTAGGGGTCGATCGGGGTCGTCGAGGTGGTCCCCTGCTGGACTCCCGTCTCGCCCCGGGACGTTCCACTGATGTCGTACCTGAATCTAGTGTCGTCCTCGAAGGTCGAGTCGCTCCTGATGTCCGCAGTCACGAAGATCATCCACTCCTCGGAGGAGGAGCCCGGTGTGAAGCTCACGCTGGCCCCCGGGACGTCCGTCCAGGAGGTACTCGTCGTCGACTGCAAAGATGAGACGGTCACCTCCTCATGGAGAGAGCCTGCGTCGGACTCGGTCAGAACGTCGACGGCCTCTGAGGGGCTGGAGTAGTTGTACGAGAAGATTGCGGCGCTAGCCTCGGAGGTGGAGGCCAGGT
>DATLAV010000130.1:0-15839 GCA_035527235.1 Patescibacteria group bacterium
AGGACTCAAGATCCAAGGCCACGACGACGTGATGGTGAGAAGCATCGGGCCGAACCTGCTGGAGGCCATGGGTATCGAGGACCTGAAGGAAAAGCTGGAGGTCCCTGTGGTCAAGGAGATCCCCCACTTCCTCATGGGGGAAGGCTGGGGCACAACGGCCCACGACAGTCACCTGGGGATTCAGACCTGCTACCCGCCGGACATAGCCGAGCACGGCCTCGAGGAGCTCCGCTTTGGCGACGTCGTCCTCCTTAAGGACATCCTCTCCGACTATGGGAGGCACTACTACAGGGGCGGCGGAGTCGTGGGGGTCGTCGTGAGCGGGCCGAGCGATGTCTCTGGAAGGGGGATCGGTGTCTGCACCCTCCTCTCCAACAAGAACGGCAAGCTCACCCCCAAGATTGACCCTGGGGCGAACATCGGCAGATACCTCGGTATCGTCGGGGGCTAGTGAATGAAGTCGAACAAGGACAGGCTGATAGTAACAGCCGTCCAGGCTGTTGTCCAGCCGACGTCGAGCAGGGGCTATGGCGCAACATGGGACGGGAAGACGAAGATGTCCCTGGGTACTGCCTCCATCAACTACACGGTCTCCGTCGGTGACCCCGTCTGGGGGTACGCTGATGACGACCACGTGGAGCCAGATGTCACCATCCAGGGAAGGGATAAGCCCAACGCCAGCGACTGCGCGGTCGCCATCCTCGCCTGCATCGGCAACGAAGCGAAGGTCGTCTCAGGGGATGCGAAGGGCTCCAAGGGAATCTACATCGGCAGGCACGCCGGCGCGGACGACCTCGTCTGGTTCCCCCTGGACGTCGTTGAGAACCTGGCGATAGACGACAAGATCCAGATCAAAGCATGCGGCGTGGGGCTGAGGCTTGAGGACTTCGACGACGTGAAGCTGAACAAGATGTCCCCGGTGCTCTTGGAGAGCCTCGGGCTGACCGTGGAGGACGGCAATCTCGTCGTCCCCGTGACCGCCGAGATACCAGGCTGGATACTGGGGGCGGGAGCAGGCTACGACGCATCCGTTGAGACCGTGGACTACGATATCCAGACCACCTGCCCCGAGATCGTCGAGGAGCTCGGGCTCAAGAGGCTGAGACTCGGCGACGTGATTGCCATACTGGATCACTACGACGCTTGGGGGAGGGGGCGGTACGCGGGAGCGGTGACCATCGGCGTCATTGTCCACGGCTTCAGCAGCTCAGGGGGGCACGGACCCGGCGTCAACCCCATCATGGCTGCGCTCCCTGGGAGGATCAAGACGAAGATCGATCCTCACGCCAACATAGCCTTCCACCTCGGCATCAGGAAGAAACCCGAGTAGTCACCTTTATTTTTATATTTTTTTTAGATACAAGGGACCCAAGGATCGAGATAGGAATCAAATAAGTGTTGAAACAATTCTTCCCATTGAGATGGTTGATCCTCAAGAAGAGCTCGCGAAGAAGTCAACGCTCCTGAAGCTAACCGGCGACCTGCTGAACGCGATCGTCGGGAGCCTCGATCAGGTCGACTTGGAGACCCGGAAGAGGATAATGGAGGCGTGCGGCAAGGTCTGCGTAGGGGAGGAGCTCTACGGCCCCGCCATCGAAATCGCGAAGCGGATATCGGAAGAGGAGGGCGACATCGACGATGTCCTCAGACGCGCCAACGATGAGATACTCTGGTGCGGGGTGTGGACCCGAGAGGGTAGCACCATATCATGTGTCTGCGAGAAATGTGGCTGCCCCCTTGTCCTCAACGAGGTCGTCTAGCTAAGTGGAACCTTCTGCCTCTGTTCGAGGGGCTGGGTGAAGGCGATCTTCGAGACGCTCCTGAAGAGGCCGGTGAATGTCGAGCTTGAGAAAGCCCGTGGGCTCGGTGATGAGGAGTGCAGATACGTCGTTCACTATCAGTAGCTTGACCGCCTGATCTACACCACACCTGTTTTATACCATGATTTTTAGATGATGTTAACATAGGATACATAGGTGTGACTCTGGCGTGGAGGTTGTCAGGGAGACCGCGGGCAGAATAAGACAGCTCGAGATTCAGGGCGCGACGAACGTGGCGATAGCCGCCGTGAACGCCCTCTCAGAGCAGATAAGGCTCTCTGAGTCCGTGGACCGGGAATCTATCATCGCCCTCATCGAGGAGGCGAAAAAGTTGCTCTTCGAGTCGAGGGAGACAGAGCCCTTCATGCGGAACGCCATCAGGTTCGTGGAGTGGAGGCTCGGAGGGGCCGAGTGGAGCGGAAGGGGGGAGCTCAGGGACCTCGTCCAAGGTATCTCCGACGGGCTCCTCGCCGACTTCAGGGCCGCCATCGAGATTATAGTCGAGATTGGCTCAAGGAGGATCAGCTCGGGGACCACCGTCCTCACCCACTGCCACTCCTCAGCGGTCTCCCAGGTCTTCACCGAGACGAAGAGGCGGGGGGTCGACTTCAGGGTGATCTGCACCGAGACCCGTCCAGTCTACCAGGGAAGGATCACTGCCAGAGAACTCCTCGCCTCGGGGATCGAGACGACGATGATCGTCGACTCTGCCATGCGGAGCTTCCTCAAGGAGGCGGACCTCGTACTCGTGGGCGCGGACGCCATCACCTCTGAGGGGAACGTCATCAACAAGATCGGGACGAGCCAGCTCGCCCTAGCCGCCGACGAGGCAAGGGTCCCGCTCTATGTCGTCTCGACGCTCCTCAAGTTCGATCCCCAGACCATCCATGGCGAGTACGAGGTCATCGAGGAGAGGAAGCCCGAGGAGATCTGGCCGGACGCCCCGGAAGGGCTCAGGATCAGGAACCCCGCTTTCGACGTCACCAGAAGGGGCTACATCCACGGGATCATCTGCGAGGAGGGCGTCATCTCCCCCCACTCCATCCTAGAGGCCGTAAGGAGAAGGTACCCGTGGATAATAGAGGGCCTGGGTGCCTAGCGCCAGGTCTCCAGCGCCCTGGCCAGCTCCCCGTGCTCTTTCGCGTACTCCTCTAACGTTATTCCGCTCAGTGCGGCGTCGACGGCCTGCCTCATCGCGGCGGCCCCCGCTGACGACCCGTCCGGGTGCCCGTGGATGCCCCCACCCGCCTGGATGACGAAGTCGACTCCGAAGATCTTGACGAGGTCGGGGGCTAGCCCGGGGTGGAGCCCCCCCGACGCGACGGGGAGGACCTTTTTCAGTCCGTGCATGGGGGCCTTCAAGGCCTCTATGTTGTCCTGCACCTCCTCACGGGTCTCGGACATCTTACCGACAGCCGTCCCCACGTGGAGCTGGTCGACGCCGATGATTCTGGCGACCTTGGCGATGACCCTCATGTTTATCCCGTGGCTCTGGGATCTCGTGAACATCGCGTGGCCGGCCCTGTGCGCGTGGATGACGAGGTCGAGGCCGCGGTCCCTAATTGTCTGGAGGGCGGAGTAGCCGCAAGTGAGGATGTCCACCATCATGTATCGCCCTCCCTGAGCCTCCATGTACTCAGCCCGCCTCACCATCTCCTCGGTTTCAGCGGTGACGTTGACCATGTAGACCTTCCTCTCCCCGGTCTCAGCCTCGGCTCTGTCCCGCATCTCTAGGGTGCGTACAACCCTCCCCTCGAAGGCGTTGAACGCCTGGCTGCTCAGGTTCTCATCGTCCTTGATGACGTCGCATCCCCCCGACCAAGCCTCATAGGCCACCCTCGCGTGGTCCTCGGTCCTCAGCCCCAGCTTGGGCTTGATGATCGTGCCTACGAGGGGCCTGCCCTCCAGCCTCAGAAGGCTCCGGACTCCTTCTATCCCGTATTTTGGCCCCTTGAAGCTCCTCACGAGCTCCTCGGGGAAGGTGATGTCGTTGAGCCTCAGACCCCTCAGCGCGTCCAGTCCGAAGACGTTCCCGGCGACACTGCTGAGGATGTTAGGCATGTTCCCGGGCTCGAAGAGCTCGATGGGGTAAGAGATCCTGCAGTCGTTGCCGTCGATCTCGAAGACAGTCGCCTGCAGCTCCTCCACGTACGGCTTTATCGTGGTCAGCTCCGTCCAGGTGCCGATGGAGCTCTCGGCGGCGATCGCCCCCATCGCCTCCTGGAGGGGAATGCCCTGAGCCTCGGCCCTGAAGGTGCATATAACATCCGACTCCTTGGGCTCATGGTTAAGATTCACAAAATCTATGTAACGCACTTCATTACCCCTGACTACATTTGGGGGCCGATAATAATTTAGCTTTCCCTAATGATTCATGATCTGTTCCGGTGCTTGCATTGGAGTTTGAAACTAGGCTTCTAGATTATGAGGCCGGTGGAAAGTACATCGTCGTGATGAACGTCTATGACGCAAAGAGGCTGGGGGTCCTGTCCAACGACAGGCTGATGATCCGTGCCGCCAGCGACGAGGTCGTCGCCATCCTCAACACTTCCGAGGAGTTCCCCCGGGAAGTGATAGGCGTCTACAAGGAGGTGGGTGCCAGGATCGAGGCGACGGAGGGGGGGCGTGTCGTCGTCACACCGGTGGAGAGGCCCGAGTCCCACAGCTATATCAGAAGCAAGATAATGGGGGAGAGGCTAATGCCCAAGCAGATCGAGGCCATCGTCGAGGACGTGGTGGAGAGGCATCTCAGCGAGATAGAGCTCTCCGCCTTCGTGACCGCGCTGGAGATAAATGGCACCAGCATGGAGGAGGTGGAGGCCTTCTCCAACGCCATGATAAAGTACGGGAGGACCATCGACTTCGGCAGGTCCCCCATCCTTGATAAGCACAGCATCGGGGGGGTGCCCGGCGACAAGACCACCCTCCTCGTGGTGCCCATCATCTCGGCGGCGGGGTACACCATCCCCAAGAGCTCCTCGAGGGCGATCACCTCCCCCGCGGGGACGGCGGACAGGATGGAGGTCCTCGCTCCCGTCGACCTGAGGCTGGAGGAGATCGTTGAGGTGGTCAACGAGATCGGGGCCTGCATCGTCTGGGGCGGGGCTCTCGACCTCGCTCCGGCCGACGACCTCTTCATCCAGGTGGAGTACCCCCTCGCCATCGACCCCCTCCTCCTGCCCTCCATCATGAGCAAGAAGAAGGCGATGGGCTCCACTCACGTCGTGGTGGACATACCCACCGGTAGGGAGGCCAAGATCAAGAGCCTGGAGCAGGCCCAGCAGCTCGCCTTCGACTTCATTGAGCTGGGCAACCGGCTGGGGATGACTATCAGGTGCGCCGTGACGGAGGGGGAGCAGCCCATCGGTCACGCCGTGGGGCCGGTCCTTGAGGCGAAGGAGGCGTTGGAGGCCCTCGCTGGGAGGGGTCCCCCGGACCTGGTGGACAAGGCCACGAGTCTAGCGGGCATACTCTTGGAGATGGTGGGGGTCAAGGACGGCAAGGCCACCGCCCTGGAGCTCCTGAGAACCGGGAAGGCCGAGAGGCAGATGAGGCGGATAATAGAGGCTCAGGGGGGCGACCCCAAGATCAAGCCCGAGGACTTGGACGCTGGGAGCGAGAAGATCGACGTGATATCCTCCCAGAGGGGGCGGGTCCTCTGGATCAATAATAGGTCCATCGCGCAGATCACCCGTGAGGCGGGGGCGCCGAGCTCAAAGCTGGCGGGGCTCTGCCTCAGGGCGAAGCTCGGCGATGAGGTGGACGAGGGCGATCCCCTCTTCACTATCTACTCCGACAACTCAAGGAGGCTCGATCAGGCCTACGCCCTAGCCAACAAGCTGGAGCCGCTCATCGTCGGGGGGAGGATCGGCGAGAGGATGGTAATGATGAAGATCTCCGAGGCTGTGACGCCCGGGGCCGAGAGGTTCATACTGGACCGATGACCCGCCCTATGAATCCTATGGAATCGGAAAAAAAAGGGTGAAGAGCTAGTCTTTCTTCGCCTTCAGGTCCTCTATGAACTCGGAGATCTCATTGACGACGGCCTCGACCATCGCCTTCCCCTTCTCCTCTGTGGCGGCTGTGGGTACCCCAAGGGAGCCGATCTCGGTGGACCAGTCGAAGTCTCGTGTCCAAGACACCTTCCTGGCCCATTTCTCGTCGAAGGCGGTCCTGCCCTTGGGGGGCTTCCAGTCCTCCGCCTTGTCCATGAGCACCCGCTGCCCCAGGTAGAGCTCGACGCTCGTCTCCAGTTCGCAGGCGTGGCCTCCGCTCTCCTGCTTGATGACCTTCGTCGACTCGGCTCCGAAGCCTCTGGCGCTCGGGAACGCCATGAGGGAGTAAACGGTGACCCCCGTCTCCTGCTTTATCTGCCTCAGGGCCTCGGAGATGGCGTTGGTGTTGCCACCGTGGGCGTTCATGATAACGACCTTCTTGAAGCCGTGGTGGAGGAGGCTCTTGCAGACCTCCTTGTAGATGTTGACGAGGGTGCTGAAGGTGAGGGTCACAGAGCCGGGGAAGTTCATGTGGTGCACCGAGTTACCGAAGGGCAGCGTCGGGGCCACGAGGACCCCCGTCTTCTCACCTACCATTTTAGCGATCACGGTAGCAGTGAAGGAGTCGTTGTCCTCCGCTAGGTGCTTCCCGTGCTGCTCCTGGGAGCCCACCGGGAAGATGACGACATCGTTCTCCTTGAGGTACTCCTTCACCTCGGGCCATGTCATCTTGTACAGTCTAGTCTCCAAAATATTTTCACCGTACAAGAATTGCCAGTAATGGGGTAATAACTTTTTGATTTAGCCTAAGTGGCCACGTATATTTCGCGTCTGATACCGCTTATTTAAGGGTCTCACAAGGGCTGGCACGAGGTTTCTATTGATACCTCAGCCTTCCCTCTACGACCCTGCTGATGTTCGGGTGATTTCGGAGGTACTCCTCCAGCACATCCTTGGCTGAGGTGCTGACCACCTTGGATCTCCCGGACTGGAGTAGCTCCTCGTTGGAGATGTTCAGATAGGCCTCCGAGTTGTTGGAGTGGTATCCTTGCAGGCAGATCGTGTACCTACCCGAGTCGGACACTGCTGCACCGTCCACTTCGAGGGATGTGAGCTCGCGTACTCCGTCGTCGTACACTGCCCTCAGCCTGCCGTTCACTTGATAGCACTCGCCCTCGGAATTCCTGTTCTCCGGCCTCATTATATGGGTGAACACCCTCCTGAGCTCCTCACCGTTGACATTGTACCGGGTGAGGACGTCGTCGTAGGGGAAGCAGCTCAGCAGGTCCTTCAGGGTGACCACTGGCCCCAGCTCCTTGCTCCTGATGGAGCCGCTCCCCACCAGCATCGCGTGGCACTCGGCGACGTCAGCGAAGGCGTCGGCCACTAGGTTGCCGAGGGAGGTCTCCTCCTCGCGCATGGGGTGGGTGTGCTTGGTTGCGAGCTTGCAGACCATGGAGTTATACTTCCTGTCGACCTCCTCCTTGAAGGAGTCGATGAACTCCTGGAGCTTCTCATCGGGTTCAGCGAGGTTGTCATCGATGGGAATGAGCCTCCATGTGTAATCGATGATGCTGTTGGTGTCGTCGTCGACTTGGATGTCGAAGCGCCCGATCTGATCCGTGCCAACCCCCGCCTGGGTGATGAGTATGCCGTTCTCCTCGTGGGGTTTCTCCAGGATGGTGTGAGAGTGGCCGCCGATGATGATGTCCACTCCCCACTCCTTCCGCAGTAGCCCTGCCAGCTCGATGTCGGACTCGAACCCGATGTGGGTGAGGAGGATCGTGAGGTCGATGTCGTCATTCTTATAGGCGTTGGTGATTCTGCCGACCTCGCTGCTCGCCTCCTCGAGGGAGACGAAGCTGCCGATGAGCTCGTCCTGCTTGATGGAGTCCATCACCTTCTCGGTGATGATGCCCGTGAACAGGATGTCGAATCCCGCCTTGTTCAGTATGACGTAGGGCCTCATGAGCCGCTTGTGATACGTCTTGATGTAGAGGTTGGCGTTCACGATGGGGAAGTTGGCCATCTTCTCCAGGAAGAGGAGGTGGGGGAGCCCGTAGTCGAACTCGTGGTTCCCCAGAGCCACCACGTCCGGGGCGAGGTAATTCATGATCTCAATGGTGGAGATGCCCTTGTACTCCGAGTCTATCAGGGAGCCCTGGACCATATCACCGGAGATGACATAGAGAACGTTCTCCTCCTCGCTCCGCACCTTGTTGAGGTACCCGGAGAGGAGAGCGAGCCCTCCGATGAGCTTCCCCTCGCCGCCCTGCACCTCGGCGAGGAAGTCGCCGTGCATGTCGTTGGAGTGGAGGATCGTGAACCTCTTCGTACCCATGAACGGGTATCAGAGATCAGACATTAAAAGCCTAATCCCTTCACCCCGTAAAATTCAACCTAAATCTGAAAAACAAATGTTAGAATGTATGATTAGACTACCCAATCCGACACCCACACTTCAATGGAACTCGTAACCCGGCACACCCACAATCAACCCTTCACACGGAGTAGCTGCCCAAAAAATCCTTATGATAACAACAAACGCGCGAATAACATGGTGGCGGGTCCGGAGGGATTCGAACCCTCGGCCAATGGCTTAAGAGGCCACCGCTCTGACCTTGCTGAGCTACGGACCCACTGACAACACCACTATCAACGAATCAAATTTAAATCTTTCATCCAGCTGAGCGAGTCGACGCCTCACTCAAGATCCAGCCTGTCAACGAGGTACTCGACCAGATCGACGATCTTAATCTCCCCCCCGTGCCCCCTCGAGACGTCGAGTAGAGTCTGATTACAGGATGGGCACGCCGATGTAAGAATGTTGACGCCCAGCTCTCGAGCCTGCTCAAGCCTGCGTCCGGCTATGGACATGCGCAGCTCGTCGTCGGAAGCCTGAAGGAGGCCCCCTCCTCCGCAGCACCTCACATCCCGTCCGTGCTCGGGCATCTCGACGAAGCCCGATGAGAGGGCGTTCAATATCGTCCTTGGCTCCTCTACGACCCCGCACAGCCTTGAGAGCTCGCAGGGATCGTGGTAGGTGACCCTCTCCTGTGTAGTATCGAGCTTCAGCCGCCCCTCCCCAATCTTGCGGGCCAGGTACTCCATGGAGTGGAGAACGTTGAACCCGGTCTCTTCGCCTAGGAGTTCCGGGATCTCCGTCTTCCACATTCTGTAGCATGTCGGGCAGCCGGTCAGGAGTGTCTTGATCCCCCTCCTCCGCAGTTCCTCGATGTTGTGCCTGGCGAACTCCCTCGCCCCCTCCTCGTTCCCAGCCATCAGCATGGGACCGCCACAGCACCACTCGTCCTCCCCCAGGAGAGTCCAGTACTCCCCCAGGTAATTCAACAGCAACGCCGTGGCATGGGCCGTCCGGTGGTTGGCCCCCTTGAACGCTGTTGTGCACCCGACGAAATAGGCCAGCTCCGCCTTCTCCTTCAACGGCGGGTCGTCAAGGCCAGTGAAGTCAGCCCAGTCGAGGCGCATATCGGCGTCTAGGCCGTACGGGTTCCCCGTCTCCTTCAGGTTCTCAGAGATCGACGTGAGGTTGCCGGGGCTCCTCCCAGATAGGTGGACCTCCGCCCTGGCCGTGTTCCATATCTTCAGTGTGTCCAGGGAGGTCTGGCAGACCTCGTGGCACCGCCCGCAGAGGGTGCACTGGAAGAGCCTGTTCACGAAGGCGTCGTCGGCCTCCACCCGCGTCCTGAGGAAACCCCTCGTCAGTATCCTCTTGATCCAGTAGAGCTTCCCCCGGGGACTCGCCGACTCCCAGGGGATCACGTCGTAGACGGGACAGGCGTCCTGGCAGTAGCCGCACTGGGCGCAACTGTAGAGCTCGTCTCCCAAGCTCCTCCTCTCGATCTCCGTCATCCTCATCCCGTCAACCACCTCAGAAGTACCTCAGTATCCAGAGCATCGACGTGAACAGCCTGAAGAGGGTCCCCCAGAGGGGCACGCCGAACCTCGTGACGACCTTGTAGAGCTTACCCGGGTTCATGATGTCCCCTGGGTCTAGCCTCCTCTTTCGCTCCTTCAACTCCCTCGTCCTCTCCTTGCCGTGTACCTCCCTGAGGAAGAAGGCGTTCCAGATGCCGAACCCGTAGGGGCGTCCTCCTGCGTTCAATCCAACCCGGGTTATCTCGTTGATGACGGGGAGGAGGGCCAAGTACTTCCACCTCTCCCGCTCGTCGGCGAGGAACATCGGCATGAAGAGCACGGTGTCAGGCGCTACCATGAACGCCTTGACCCCGAGTCTGAGGCCACGCCTCTCCTTAATCCTCCTCGTCTCCTCGATGACCAGCTCCAGCTCTGAGAGTGGGACCGTCACCTCCCCTACAAGGAGCGTCGGCCCAGCCTTCTTGATCCTCATGTAGTAGAAGCGTTCTTCCCATTCAGCTGCAGCGGACTCAACGGTGTGTAGTGAGCCCCCGAACTCGTCTACGACGCCTCTTAAATGATCAGCGCCCCTGCTCGTTTCCTCCTCCGACCCCTCGTAGATGAAAAGGCTGAGGACCACCGCTTCAGGCGCCTCAATGCCTATCGACCTCTTTAACTCAAGGTAGTCCCTATCCTGTATCTCGATGAAAAACGGCCTCTCGGGGCCGTCGATGACTCTCCTTATCACATTCGAGAGACTGTCTAAATCATCGAATGAGGCTAGGACCGGGACCAACTTTTCCGGTTTTGGGCGTATGCAGAGGATGGCTTCCGTGATGACTCCGAGAGTGCCCTCGGAGTCGAAGAACGTGTCGAAGGACATCAGCCCTTCGTCGCCCTCTCTTATGGAGACGCTGTCGCCAGTGGGTGTCGCGAGCCTGATCTCAGTCACGTTCTCCTTCAGGTGACCGTACTTGAGGGAGCCTATGCCCAGACCGCCGGTGGCGATCCATCCCCCGACCGTGGCTGAAGGGGCGCTCGACGGGTAGACCCCGAAGGTGAACCCCCTCTCCTCGAGGTAGCTGAGGAGTTTTCCCCACCTCACCCCCGCCTCGACTCTTACCGTCATCGCCTCCTCGTCGAGGTCCGAGATGCCGTCAAGCTTGGTTAGCTCGAGGACTATTCCTCCTCGAGTCGGTATCGTCCCACCATAACCCCATGAGGAGGAGCCCCTCGGGACGACGGGCACCCGAACTCTATTGGCGTATTTTATGACCTTGGCCACGTCCTCGACCCTACTCGGCTTAACAACGACGTCTGGAACCGTCTTGAAAACGAGGCCGACCTCCGTCGGAAGAGGCGCTATGTCGTGGTCGTAGAGCCTTCTCTCATACAGGCTGTCATTGACATATTCCTCGCCGACGATGGACGCGAGGTCACTCTTCAGCTCTTCAGGCCTCATATCGTTCCACAGCTGGGTACCCACAAGGGGCGATATCTGAAGAATCGCTGGACCGTAATTAATAAGACCTTTCGTCATGGGAGCCTTAGTCCTCTAGCTCAATGGAAATTGTAATAACTCCCTTGGAGATTACTTTGATGTATTGGTGTAACCATTGGTTAAGATAGAAGGCAACGATTTCCCAGAGGACCTCTACTACCACAGGGATCACATGTGGGTCAAGGTAGAGGACGGCAAGGTGCGACTAGGCTATAACGACTGGGCGCAATCCGCCGCTGGCAAGCTTGTCAATCTCAGCACCAGGAAGGTGGGGCGGAGTGTGAAAGCCGGGAAGACCCTGGGGACTGTTGAGAGTGGTAAGTGGGTTGGCCCCCTTAAGACGCCGGTGAGCGGGGAGATACTTGAGCTCAATGAAGACGTGCTCAAGAATCCGTCTATGATAAACGAGGACCCCTACGGAAAGGGGTGGATCGCCACCATCGCGCCCGAGAAACTGGACGAGGAGCTCAGGGAACTCATCAAGGGCTCCGATACTTCAACCCTCGAGGACTGGCTCAAGGAAGAGAAGGCAAGGAACGCCTAGAAAAAACACAATTCTCACGAATGAACTGACATGGAACAGTGGAGACTGCTGAACCTAGGTTACAGCGAACCATACATAGCCCAGACCTTCTATGAAGCTGTCGCAGAGGCGGTCCACCTCGGGCTCTCCCCGAACACGCTGATACTCCTCCAGCCAGGGGGCCCGTACGCCTGCATCGGATACCACCAGGACCTCGAGAAGGAGATCGATCAGGACTACTGCCGTGATGAGGGGCTCCCCATAATACGGCGGAGTCAGGGCGGTGGGGCCACATATCTCGACCGGGACCAGGTCTTCTACCAGATCATCTCCAAGGAGAGCGTTGTCATCCCCAGGAACGTGGACAAGATGTTCGAGGGGCTTCTCGAGGTCACAGTGGAGACCTACAGACGGCTCGGTGTATCGTCGGAGTTCAAGCCCCTGAACGACGTCGTCGTTGAAGGCAGGAAGATCTCGGGGAATGGGGCTGGGATGCACGAATCCGCGTCTATCCTCGTGGGCAACGTCATCCTGGACCTCAACTACGACAAGATGGCGAGGGTACTCAAGGTCCCCGATGAGAAGTTCAGGGACAAGATGGCGAAGAGCATGCGGGAGTGGGTGACAACCCTGCGACGTGAGCTGGATGAGGTACCCTCCGTTGAGGCCGTGAAGGAGACCTACATCGCGGCTTTCCAGGAGATACTGGGCGTGAAGCTGTCCCCCGACGAGCCCTCGGAGGATGAGTGGCGCATCTTCAACGAGGAGACGAAACCCCGGCACACCTCAGAGGAGTGGCTCTACAGGGAGGCGCCCCAGAGACGGGGTCTGGAGGGAAGGTCCGTGAAGATCGCCCACGACGTCAAGGTCGTCGAGGCCGACCACAAGGCCGGGAAGCTGATACGGGTCAGGGCTGAGATGATGGGCGACGAGGTCCTGACCGTCCAGATACGAGGTGACTTCTTCGCCCTCCCCAAGGAGGCGATCTCGGAGCTTGAGATGCGGCTCGAAGGGGTGAAACTCACCAAGGAGGATCTCATGCGGTCGATCGAGGGCTTCTTCGAGGAGGTGAATCCTGAGATGCCGGGGGTTGGCCCGAGGGACTTCGCGAACGCCCTGCTCAAGCTTAGGGAGTTCCTCTGAGTAATCAGCCAATATTTCAGTTTTTTCCATAGATTTCACGCCATCCAGATCCCGAGATGCGCAACGAAAATTGCTCAAAACGGTTAATATCTTCCAAGATTTTAAAAAGGGTAAATCTAGGTGCTGAAAATGTCGGATGACCAGTTTTATCTGAGCAATTATAAATCGAAGTTGGAGATCAACCCCCCTGAGAAGGTTTGGATCTTTGACACGACCCTCCGTGACGGCGAGCAGATGCACGGCGTCACCTACACGATAGACGAGAAGATCCTCATTGCCCAGCAGCTGAGCGAGCTCGGCGTCCCCAAGATCGAGGCGGGCTTCCCCATCACCTCCGATGGGGAGACAGAAGCGGTTAAGAGGATCGCCTCTCTGGGCCTTGACTCCCAGATCGTCGCCCTCGCCCGCCCCCTGAAGGCGGACATCGACAAGGCCCTCGACTGCGGCGTGCCCTACATCCATATATTCATCTCTACGAGTGACCTCCACATCGAGACCATGATGAAGACCACCCGGGAGGACGTCATACGGCAGGCCGTCGAGGGCATCGAGTACGCCAAGGAGCACGGCGTCTTCGTGGAGTTCAGCCCCCAAGATGCTACACGGACCGAGATGGACTACCTGAAGGAGGTCTGCAGGGCCGCTGAGGGCGCAGGCGCGGAGATGCTCAACATCCCCGACACTGTCGGAGTCATGACCCCCCGGATGACCTTCGACTTCTTCAAGGAGCTCAAGGAGGCCACCAGGGTTCCCCTTAGTGCCCACGCCCATAATGACCTAGGGCAGGCAGTCGCCACCTCCCTCGCCGCCGTGGAGGCCGGCGCAGAGCAGGTCCACGTCTGCGTCAACGGCCTCGGTGAGAGGGCGGGGAATACCTCCCTCGAGCAGGTCGTCATCAGCCTCATCGCCCAGTATGAGATCGAGACGGGTATCAACACGAGGAAGATCGCTGAGACCTCAAGCCTCGTCGAGAGGCTCAGCGGGATCTACATGCCCCCCAACACGCCAATCATAGGCGACAACGCCTTCGCCCACGAGGCGGGCATCCACGTCCACGGGGTCCTCAGCCACTCCGGTAACTATGAGATACTGAGGCCTGAGTTCGTCGGGAAGAGGAGCCGGATCCACGCCGGGAAGCACGCGGGGAGGCATGGGATCTCCAGCCTGATGGAGGATCTGGGGCTCGAGCCCACGAGGGATCAGCTGATGGTGGTCGCTGCCGAGGTGAAGAGGCTCGGGGACACGGGGAAGATCGTCACCGACTCCGACCTCTACGCGATAGCGAAGAACGTGATGGAGTTGGACAGGGAGGACAGGGTGAAACTCAAGGAGTTGGTCGTCGTCACTGGCAACACCATCACGCCGACGGCCTCTGCCACCCTGATAGTGGACGGCGTCGAGCACAAGGGCTCCGGGGTGGGGAACGGCCCCATCGACTCCGCCATAAATGCCATCAGGAACGTCGTTAACGGCTTCGCCGACATCACCCTGGAGAAGTTTTCCATGAAGGCCATCACGGGGGGGACGGACGCCGTCGCTGACGTGACCGTCGCAGTGAAGAGGGCGGAGAAGATGGTGACCGCCAACAGCGTGAACGGGGACACTGTGATGGCGAGCGTCGAGGCGATCCTCAAGGGAATGAACAGGCTTCTCGACGGCTAGGAGCTCCGAGCTCCTTCCACATCAGGACGTTGTCGAGATATTTCCCATCTTCTTTATCGCATTATGTACACGGCCTACCTCCCGGTATCCATGTTTAGTGTAGACGTGTATGGCCCTCTCGTTGGAGGCGTACACCTTCAGGGTGATGGCCTCCAGGCCTATGGAACTGGCCTAGTCCTCGACCTCCCTCATGAGCTCGGACCCGATGCCCGCGTCCCAGTACTCCAGGGAGACGGCTATGCCGAGACTTCCGATGTATGTAGACCGGTCACCGCAGAGGGGGACTCGGACCTGTCCCACGACCTTGCCTCAGATCTCGGCGACGACTCCGCAGCAGTCTCACCGCTCCAGGGACTCGATCCATCTCATGAAGCTGGGACGCTCACCAAGCCTGGTCACTCTGCTACTGGCGTCAATGTCGACGTTCACTTCGACGAGCTTGTTAATGATCTCGACTGTGTCATCAAGATCGGTTGCAGTGGGTTTACGGAGTATGACTTCGTACCTGTTCCTAGTTGTGAACTTTCTCACTTATGCTCCCTTCCTATTCCCGAGTTCTTCAGGGATCATGATTGGGGACATACGTGAAGTTGATCTGGTGATAATTTGGATCGAAGACACCCCGAGGGAGGATGACGCAAATCGGTGCTTTATTAATTCAATACGCTTATATCATCATGTCGTTTGCTTTAATTCTACACGAAGGGATGATACATGGGGTATCGCTTTATTAGCGGACTTTAAAGAACACGTTAGATTTTTGGACACGACTCTCCGAGATGGAGAACAGACCCCTGGCGTATCCCTCAGCCCTAAAAAGAAGCTTGAGATAGCTCTAGCGCTGGATCGGCTGGGGGTTGAGGTGGTGGAGGCCGGGTTCGCTGCGGTGTCGAAGGGGGAGGCCCATGGCGTGAAGCTGATCGCAGATGAGGGGCTCAGCGCCGAGGTGTGCAGCGCGACGAGGGGCGTGAAAAGTGACATCGATGTCGCCATCGACTGCGGCGTCGACAGCGTCAACGTAATCGTACCGACTTCTGACCTCCACATCGAGCAGAAGCTGGGTAAAACCCGGGAGGAGGTCTTGGACATGATGGTGGACGCTGTAACCCACGCCAAGGATCACGGGGTCATCGTCGAGCTCTCGACCGAGGACGGCTCCAGGACCGACAGGGACTACCTCAAAGAGGTCATCAGGCGGGGGCTCGAGGTCGGCCTCGACAGGACCTCCCTCTGCGACACCGTGGGCATTCTGACCCCGGAGAGGTCGTACGAGTGGTTCGCTGACATGAGGGAGACGTTCCCGGATGCGTTCTTTA
>DATLAV010000131.1:0-3655 GCA_035527235.1 Patescibacteria group bacterium
TTCCCAGCGACCTGTACGCCCTCGCTGCCCAGATCAGGCTGAGGGGTGGCGACCCTGACGAGGACCTCGTCCTCGTGAAGAGCAGGGACGGCAGCCTGATCGAGGAGGACGACATCATCGAGGCAATGACGGACGAGGTTGCCCTGATACTCCTACCGAGTGTCTACTACAAGAGCGGGCAGCTCCTCGACATGGAGAGGCTCACGAAGGAAGCGAACAGGAGGGGGATCCCAATAGGGTTCGACTGCAGCCACTCCATCGGCGTGGTCCCCCACCGCTTCGATGAATGGGGCGTCGACTTCGCCTTTTTTTGCAACTACAAATATCTGAATGGTGGACCAGGGGCCACGGGGAGCATCTACGTGAACAGGCGGCACTTTGGGGTGAGCCCGGGCCTGGCCGGCTGGTTCGGAAACGATCGGTCGACGATGTTCGAGATGAGGACCCAGTTCGACCCGGCGAGGACAGCGGCGGCTTGGCAGATCGGTACCACCACCATCCTCAGTACAGCGCCGTTGGAGGGCTCCCTCAGGATGATCATCGAGGCAGGCATCGAGCGGATCCGGGAGAAGTCCCTCAAGATCACTTCATACCTGATGTTCCTCGTAGACGAGATGCTCTCTGAACCGCCGTACAGCTTCTCGATAGCCACGCCCCGTGAGTCCGGGAAGCGTGGAGGGCACATCGGTGTTGCCCACAGCGACGCCTGGAGGATCAACCTGGCGCTGAAGGCGCGTGGCGTCGTGCCCGACTTCAGGCCACCCAACATCATCAGGCTCGCGCCCATCCCCCTCTACATTGGCTACCATGACGTCTGGGAGGTCGCGGGCCACCTCAAGGCCGTGATCGACGACAAGGAGCACGAGAAGTTCGAGAGGGCGAGGGGCACTGTGACCTAGCCACATCTCCTTTAGCAAAAATATATTTATTCCAACTCTTTCTCTTTGATGGATTCACATGAACAAGATACTGGAGGATATCAGGATTCTCGACTTCACCCACGTCTGGTTCGGCCCCTACTGCACCATGATGCTGGCAGAGATGGGGGCGGAGGTGATACTCGTCGAGCCCCCGTGGGGGAACATCGGTCGCATGGGCCCCGGCGCCATGTTTAAGGGTTCAAGCACCACCTTCTATGCCCTGAACCTAAACAAGAAAGGCGTCGCCGTCGATATGAAGAGCGAGGAAGGCCTCGGCATCGTCAAGCAGCTCGTGAAGGAGTCCGACGTCGTCGTACAGAACTTCGTCCCGGGGACCCTTGAGCGTCTAGGCCTCGGCTACGAGGTCCAGAAGGAGCTCAACCCCAAGATCATCTACGCCGCCCTCTCGGGCTTCGGTCAGGAGGGGCCCTACAGCAGGTACGCGTCTTACGCGGTCATCGCTGAGGCCATGAGCGGTCATACCTTCAGCAACGCCAGCAGGATTCGGGGCGATGGACCCCCTCAAGGGCTGGCGGGTGCCATCGGGGACATCGGTCCCGGGACCTTCGCGGCCCTCGCCATAGTCGCCGCGATACGCCACAGGGACAGGACGGGGGAGGGTCAGATGATCGACGTTAATCAGGTCGACACGATGGTCTCCTTCAACACCTGCTCTTCAGTGGGCTGGGCCCTCTTCGAGGACAGCGGCATGGAGCGTCCAGAGAGGCGGACCGATCAGGACCCGACCCGTATCGGAGGGATGTACAAGGTCAAGGACGGCTGGCTTCAGCTCATGGGGGCCAGAGCCAAGGCGCTGGACAAATTGAAGGAGGTGATGGGCGCCGAGGAGGTCACCAACGACATGCTTAAGGAACACATCAAGGACATGACGCGTCGTGAAGCGTTCAAGTTCCTGGCAGATATCGGGTTCCCCGCCGCGCCCGTCTACGAGGCCCAAGAGGCTATGGACGACCCCCACCTTCTGGCGAGGAACATGTGGACTGAGGTGCCCCACCCCGTCGTCGGAAAGTACAGGGTGCCCGACTTCCCGGCCAAGTTCTACAGCACCCCTGGGGAGGCCACCCAGGGAGCGCCGATCATCGGGCAGCACACGGAAGAGGTGCTCACCCAGATGCTCGGGTACACGGGTGAGCAGGTCAAGGCGCTAGAGAAGGAAGGGAAGATCGTCTGCTGGAGAGGCTGAGAAGCCTCCAACCTTTTTATATCATATTTATCTAAAAATAGCGTTATTTAGTGGACTTGTTATCTATAATCTATATAAACAATAACAATGGCAAAGAAACGACGAACAGGTTGAGCCAACCACAGCCGACAGAAGAAGACATCATACATGTACTGCACGTCGACGATGAGGAGAGTCAGCTAAAGTTCACGAAGCTCTTCCTCGAGAGGATCGACCAGGGGCTGATGATCTCATCAATCAGATCGGCTGAAGAAGCCTTACCCCGCCTCAGGGAGGAGCAGTTCGATTGCATCATATCAGACTACAAGATGACGGGCATTAACGGAATAGAGTTCACTGGGAAGCTTAAGGAGTTCACAGACACGCCGGTCATCATCTACACAGGTCAGGGGAGCGAGGAGGTAGCAGAGGCCGCTTTCAGCGTAGGAATAGGCGACTATCTGAGGAAGGAGATGGACCCCAGCCACTTCCAGGTGCTCGCTCGACGCGTGAGGATGGCCGTCGAAAAGTACAGGGCGGAAAAAGCCCTCCTGGAATCCGAGGAGAGGTATCGGACCCTCGTGGAGGGCTCTCCGGATGCGATATCGGTCACAATGGACAGCGAATTGGTTTATGTCAACCAGAAGAGGGTCGAGCTCACAGGTCATACAGATAAGGAGAGTCTGATAGGCACAAGGGGCATCGATAACGTCACCCCAATGGACCGTGGGAAGGTGGAGGCGAGGGTTGAGGCTCGGAGCAAGGGCGAATCGCCGCCTATTGAAGTGAGTTACAGAATGGTCACGAGAGATGGTTCAATCATCTGCGTGAAGGAGCACTCAACTAGCATTGTGTGGCAGGGGAAGCCAGCGGTCCTCCATATTCTCCACGACGTCACGGATAAAAAAAGGATGGAGGAGGAGCTATACCAAAGCCAAGAGCTGTTCACAGAGTTCAAGGATTCCGCTCCCTTCATCCTTCACCTCTACGACTCGGATCTGAATTTGATCAGCTTCAACAGAAGGGCTGCAGAAGAGACGAACATGTCGATGGAGGAACTGGGCAAGCCGATGCTTGAGATAGCGCCGAGTCTAGCTGGAACCGCCAGGTACGAGCAGTACAAGAGAGTCGTGGAGACTGGTAACCCGTACTTCACCGAAGTGGTCAAACATTCCAAGAGGACCGGCGAGAGATATCTCTCCATAACCGCCTTCAAGGTGAACGAGGGCCTGGGCCTTATTATCGACAATATAACCGAAAGGAAAAAGGTGGAGAGGGAGGCGAGGGAGCGAGAAGAGCAGTACCGAAGGTTATTCGATCAATCCAACGACTCGGTCTTCCTCCACACCCCCAATGGAACTATACTCGACGTCAACAAGATGGCCTGCGATCTGCTCGGGTACGGGAAGGAAGAACTACTCAGGACTAACATGAAACACCTTCTCTTAAAAGAGGCCCTGAATAAGGCTTCCGAAGAGTTTGATGCAATGCTTGAGAAGGGATCTTCACGCTTCGAGTCGAAGTTCAAGAGGGCAGACGGACGCATTCTGGA
>DATLAV010000132.1:0-8124 GCA_035527235.1 Patescibacteria group bacterium
CCACCAGGGCGGCGTCCGTACGCTTCACCGCCTCGGCGATGGCATCCTCCCGATGCATCTCCCGGTCGATCCAGGTGAGAAGATATCCCTCCTTGAAGGGCGTCTGCCTATCATCAGTCTTGTACCCCCTCACGTAGACCAGACCCTGCCTCTCGAAACGGCGGACGTTAGGCATCACATCCTGAACCCTGACTCCGTACTCACTGAGGGCCTTCACGACGTCAGTAGAGAAGAAGGCCTCATCCCCGTTCTCCTCGAGGAAGCCCAGGATCCTCCTCGCCTTGCTAAAACTACCGCCTCCCCTGGGGTCCAGGTGATCCACGGAGAAACACACGAACCTCCTCCCATCGATGGAGGCCTCATCCACGCCCTCCGGCCTGAGGACATACAGGTGATAGGGATGAAGGTGCCGTGAAACGCCCCTTCGACCCCTGAAGACGCGCTCATGCTCCAGGATGGCCTCCTCGGTCCTGAGGACGAGCCCCGAACGCCAACAGCGAGAGATGGCACCATACACCTGCGACCGGCCTAGACCCGTCGCCTCCATGATATCCCTGCAGCTCATGGGGTCTCCGTCCATCAGCGCCCCCAGGATGAGGCCCCTGCTGCCCGTGCTTCCCATAGATTCAACTATATGTAACGAGAAATTTAAACCTTGGCTGGAAACCTCTCAGGGGGGTAAAACTAAAGAATATATTAACCGGCTTTATTATAAAAAATAACCCCAAAAACTACCTCTTTTAAGGTTTTTTAATGGTGGACTGGGGGGGATTTGAACCCCCGACCTCTTGGTTGCGAACCAAGCATTCATACCCCTGAACTACCAGCCCGCACAACCATCCTAAGCCAACAACATCCTTTAATCCTTTACTCAATCGCTGGATACCGGAAAAATAGGCCTCTCGCAAGCCTTCTATGTCCATACTAAGACTATTCCTTCCAGTAGCATTTCGGGTCTTTCATCTTCCCGTATCCGAGCAGGTCATCGGTGTACGCCCAGAACCTGTTGAGTTGGGGGACGTTCCTGATGAACCACTTGATGACCTCGTGGATCACCCCAGGCGGCTTAGTGAAGCTGCAGACCCTGAAGCAGACGTTACAGCCGACACCCGCCTGATTCCAATAGTCGAGGCACTTCTCGGCGTCGCTGTACCACTTGAGTACCCCCGGGTTGTTCGTCGAGCTCGGCCCCTCCCAGGTCCGGGGGCCGTCGGTTATGGAGCCGCTAGGGCAGTGCCTCGCGCACTTCTTGCAGACCTCACAGTACTCGATGATGCCCTCGGGGGCTGTGGGGCTCAACGCCAGCGGCAGGTCTGTGAATATCTTGCAGATGCGCACCAGCGGTCCATGCTCCCATGTGATGAGCCTGCCGTGGCGGCCCAGGTGGCCGAGCCCCGCCTGGATGGCGATGGGGATGCTGAGGGCTGTGTCGTTACCGCAGGGGATGGCGTGGTAGCCGAGGCCCCGAATGAACTCGGCGACCTGCCCCGCGAGAAGGTGCATCCTACTATAGCCCATGCTTGTGGCGACCTCCAGGGGCGTCGGGGAGTACATCGTCTCCTCGTACTCCATGGGCACCGTGAGGGCGATGACCCACCTGTGGCTCTCGGGGATGACCGCCTTCTCCTCGTCCACGTGGCCCTCCTCCACATCCTCGAAGACGATCTCCTTCCCGTAGCGTGAGACCGAGTAGACCCAGCGTCGATCCAGCTCGCAGAAACCCACGTTCACGGCACCGTAGTACGTCGCCGCCTTACTGACGATCCTCGACGCCTCCTCGGGGGAGCCTTCCCACCTGGGGACGCCTTCGGGCTTCCGTACGACTCCCAGGGAGCTCCACGAGTAGAATCCGGTGCCCATGGAGTCGTGCTCTCCAGGCAGTGTCTCGTACATCCCCGCCGCGGCGTTAAACGCGTAGTCGACGAGGGAGAACCCCGGGACGTTCATCCCAATACGCTTCGCCTTGTCCTCGTCGGAGCCGAAGCCCACCATCCTCCCCGTCCTCTTGAGATGCTGGCCGAAGGCGCTGTTCCTCTGGTCGAACCTCTCGTAGGATTCCCTTACGGGATAGACCTTCTCGAAGCTACGGCATCTGGTCATGGAGCAGTCACATTCTAGGGCTTACTCAAGAGGATAAAAACCTCTCACATAGGGGCTGTGGGGCGGACCCCATCTTAAGTACCTGTAGCATTCCTCAGATCTCTGTGAGTGCCTTGAGTTTTGACGTCGTCATCAGGAACGGGAGGATCATCGACGGCACAGGGAACCCCTGGTATAAAGCTGATTTGGGCTTAGAGGGTGGAAGGATCGCTAAGATCAGCCGGACACCCCTCGAAGGGTCGGGGAGGGTCATCGACGTAAGGGGGCTCGTGGTCTCACCGGGATTCATCAACATCCACTCCCACTCCGACGGGACAATACTCACCCATAACAGGGCCGAAAACTGCCTCGCCATGGGCCTCGTCACAGAGTGCGTGGGCAACTGCGGCACGTCTGCAGCTCCAATCACAGAGGACGTGAAGAAACTCATCAACATTGAGCAGGAAGGCCTCTCCTGGGGCGTCTGGAGCGAGGTGGACTGGCTGACCCTGGGGGAATGGTTCGACAGGATCGAGCACGCAGGGATCGGGATCAACATCGCGACCCTCGTGGGCCACAGCAACCTCAGGAGGAACGCCATGGGCGAGGAGGGAAAAGGCGGTGGGAGAGTAGTGCCCACCGAAGACGAGATGGAGGAGATGAGGGGTATGCTCGATGCCTCTATGGACGACGGCGCATTCGGTCTCAGCACGGGCCTGTCCTACCCCCTAGGGAGGAACGCGCTGACCGAGGAACTGGCCCAGCTCGCAGGCGTGGCGGCTGCTCACGGCGGCGTCTACAGCTCCCACATGAGGAACGAGGGCCCCAACCTCATCGAAGCGACGCTGGAGTTCATAGAGATCTGCGAGCGTTCCGGTGCGAGGGGTTCTATCTCCCACCACAAGGCGTCTGGACTCTACAACTTCGGGAAAGTCCACGAGACCCTCCGCCTCGTTGATCAGGCGAGGTCCAGGGAGGTAGACGTGATAGTTGACATGTATCCATGGCGGATCGGCGGCCTCACAAAGAGCTTGGGAGCCCGGTTCAGGGGCAACCTCCCTGAAGTCCCGGGGACCAACTTCCGCGGGGAGCTGGTGAGGATGCTGAAGGACCCGGAGGCGTGGAAAAAGATGAAGACCCAAGCCCTCGCTAACGGCGAGAAGGCTAGGGAGGCCACTGAGGACCGGAGAAGACGGCTAGAGGAGGAGGGCGGATGGTCCCCGAGCCCCTCAAAGAGATCTCCGAGCGGTGTGGTCCTCCATTCCCCTAGCCACCCCGAGCTCGAGTGGAAGACGCTGCAGCAGGTCGGGGAGACCCTCGGAGGCGGCGACGAGTTAGAGGGCATAAGGGCGCTGCTCATAGACGACGACGGATACACCGTCTCGGGCAACTACCCCTATAGCGAGGAGGACATGGCGGCCATCGTACGCTACCCCTGGGCCACGTTCATAACCGATCAGAGGGCAGTCGACAACTCCAAGATGACGTGTCAGGAGGCATCTGACGCCCTCAGGATGGAGCACCCAAGGGGCTGGGGCACATACCCGAAGGTCCTGGAGTCATACGTTCGGGAGGAGAGGCTGATCAGCCTGGAGGATGCAGTGAGGAAAATAACCTCGTTGCCTGCGACGTTCCTAGGCCTGAACGACCGGGGACTCGTCAAGGAAGGTTTCTGGGCCGACCTAGTCGTCTTCGACCCCGAAAACGTGAGGAACAGGGCGACGTACGGGAATCCCTTCCAGCACCCCGAAGGCATACCATACGTGATCGTCAACGGAGAGGTATCCGTCGATGAGGGGCGGATCACCGGGGAACTGGCTGGCAGGGTTCTCAAGAACAGCGGCTAGCCTTTATCCATCATCCCCCTCTCATTTCCTCCTCCTTGGATGAACCTAAAATACCTAGAGCTGGATATCATCGTATTCAGGAGTTGAGTGTCGTGTCTCTACTCTACTGGGTCTACCTGACGAACGCCGTCCTCCTCATAGTCCACGAGATCGACTCGGCGTACTGGAAAGAGTGGGAGCTCTTCCGGCTCCTTGAAGGCATCTCCTTCTTCCTGCTCGTCAACCTGCCCCTCGTCGCCCTCATACTCCACGGCCTCACCGAGATATCCTCGGGCTCCACCCTGGGAACCATCCTGTCGACGCTACTGGCCCTCGGGGGCCTCTTTGCCTTCACAGTTCACACATACCTGATCCGGAAGGGCAACGACCAGTTCAAGACGACCACCTCCCAGGCGATACTAGTCGCCACCCTCACCACGTCGCTTGTTCAGCTCTTCCTCACCCTGAAATCCCAATAAGGGGGAGATGAATGATCAGCCGCATCAGGGAACTTGAAAAGACTTATCACGGCGCCAACTCAAGCTTAGGACGACATCAGAAGGTGAGACCGAGCTGAAGACCAAACTGATCGAGATCAAGGCCCGCAAGGATGACTTGGACGCGGTGAGAGAAAGGGTGAACGCCATGGGGGTCAGGATGCAAGGAACCTACCGCCAGACCGACACCTACTTCAACGTCTCATCTGGCAGGCTGAAGCTGAGGGAGGTGGACGGCGAGGACGCCTCCACGCTGGTCTACTACGACAGGGAGGACGTCCCGGACCCCAAGCAGAGCGATGTCAACATCCTCGAGACCCGGCAGACGGGCACCCTCAAGTTCATACTGGAGAGCTCCCTCGGAGTCATGGTCACCATCGAGAAGACCCGGGAGATCTACCACCATGAGGGGACCCAGATCCACCTCGACGTCGTCGACGGACTCGGCAGGTTCGTGGAGTTCGAGAGGCCGATTACGGATATCGAGGCGGACAGGGAGGTCCTCAGGTCCCTCATGAGGGCGCTGGAGATAGAGCAGGACGACCTGCTGACGAGATCCTACAGCGACCTCAAGCTGGAACTAGGAACCTAGAATAGTAGATTAAAAATTTCTCAGGACTTCATGGGGAATGACCGCTCCTCGATCCCCCTCTCCGTGATCACGAGCATGTCGACGCCGTCGCCGCTCACCACGTCCCTCGCTACGGCGGAGCGGATCGAGTTGAGCGCCAGCTTGGCTCCGGCTTCCACGTCCATTTCCTCGCTGTATTGCGCCTCGAGCAGCCCCATCGCGATGGGGGCGCCGGAGCCCGCGGTGATGAACTTGTCGGGGATCAGGCTGCCCACCGGGTCCATCGAGTAGAGGGAGGCCCCCTCGCCGTCGACCCCTCCGACCAAGGTCTCCATGAGCAGCGGCATCATGCGCCTCTGGAAAAGCATGTTTGAGATGAGCTTCGCCATCGCCCTCACGGAGATGGTCCTGTTGTTCTCCAGCTTGTACAGGTTAGCGTACGCCGTCGCCTCCCTGGTCAGCGCCTGCATGTCGGAGACGAGCCCAGCGAAGGCTAGCCCCATGTTCGGGGTCACCTTGAACACCTTCTTCCCGGCCCTGCTCATCACCATCCTGCCCCAGCTCACCCTCTTCTCAGCAGCCATAACCACGCCGTCGCTGCAGACGAGTCCCACGACCGTCGCTCCCTGTATACTTTGATAGCTCATGCTAGATCAACTTTTAAAACGAATAACGGAAGGCAGGATATTAAGGTTTAGCTCACCCTGTAGACGAGGCTATCGCTCCTCTTACGGTTCCACTCCACATAGTAGCCCATGGACTCGAGGAGGGGCACAGGATTTTTACACCCGAGCCCCCTGAGGAGGACCCTAATGGCGTCAAACCTCATGTCGGACGCCCCCTCCAGCGCCTCCCTCACCTCCCGGAGCCTTCCCTCGGTGATGAGGATGTCCCCGAGGTCGATGTAGCCATCCCCGTACATCGCCTTCACCTTAGCCTCAGTGACTCCCATCTTGACGGCCGTCGCCTCAACGTCGACGATCTCACCGCCTAGTTTCGGGCGGGCAGGCGCCTTTCGGGGAGCCTCTACGAGCCCCAACGGCTTCCTAGAGGGCGCCAGCATGGGCCTCTTCAACGCCTCCCTCATCTCGAACAGGAATACCTTCCCCGACATCGCAGGATAGACCACCGAGGCGGTGATGGACCAACCACTCTTCGAGACGATCCCGGAGAGTAGAGCCTCCAGATGGGAGGCTCTGTATCCGCTCATCCCCCGTAAGCCCTCCTCCACTACCAGCCTGATGACATCCTTACCCGACCTCTCCAGCTCCCCCAGCTTAGAGGCGTGCTCTACAAGCTCGCTGTCCTCGCCTCTGAATCTGATATCCAGACGTCTGGCGTGGGAGAGGAGGCCCGAGGCGAGCTTGAAATTATACTCCCCGAGGAGCTCCTGGGGCGTGGGGGCGGCGAAGGAGGCCAGCTCATGCTCCTCCTCCAGGTCCCCGTAGATACTCCTGTCGAGGTCCATTGTGGAAACCCCCAGCTGGAAGGCGACGGAGGCGAGCACCCGATTCCTGTCGTTTTCGAATGCGATCACCCGCCGCCCCACCTCTCCGAAGACAGCCCTCCTGGCCTCAACCGGGTCCACCACTCTACGACTCTGGAAGTCGCACCATTCAGCGAGAACGGCCGCGAGCCCCCGGACCAGTTTGTAGTCATACCCAAGCTCCTCGCAGCCGCTCACGGCGTCGTCGAGCTCCCCCCGAGTACTCCCTACGTGCTCCTCGTGGACGGAGATGAGGGTGTTCGCGAGGCTCTCATGCTCCTCCGAGGCGTACGTGAGGTGGATCCTGCCCTTCCGCCTCCTCACCCTGATGAGTTCTGGCTGGAGCGTCATCCCCCCCTCCGCCTCCTGCTGAGCCTGGTCTCAGCCGTCCCCTGGGAGATGAGCTCCACGAGCCTCGCCTGCTTCCCCTCCCGCTTCCTGAGGACTCGGCCAAGCCTCTGAATGAACTGCCGACTGCTCCCGGAGCCGCTGAGGATCACCGCCAGGGAGGCGTCGGGGACGTCCACTCCCTCGTCGAGCACGCGGCTCGTCACGACCCTCATGTACCTCCCCGACCTGAAGCCCTCCAGCACCTCCTCCCGCTCCCCCCTCAAAGTGCGATGGGTGATGGACGGTATCAGCATCTCCCTGCTGATCCTGTAGACCAGCTTGTTATGGCGGGTGAATATGATCGTCTTCTCGCCCGAGTGCTCGCTCATCAGTCGTTTGAGGTACTCAACCTTCGCTGAGGAGTTCTGGGCGACATCCATCGCCCTATTCCTCGCCAGCAGGGCCCTCCGGGCCTCAGGGTCCCTTCCGCTCCTCATCACGAACCTCTGGTAGTCGCTTGCGCTCCTGATCTGGATCCCCCTACTCCTCAGGAACCTCCTGTAGACCTCGAAGCCGCGGTCGTACTCCCTCTGCTCCTCGGGGTAGAGGGGGACCTGGACCGTCTGAACGGTGTAGTCAGAGAGGTGGGTGCCCGCAAGCTCGTCGACCCCCATCTCGTAGACGACGTCGCCGACGATGTCAGTGAGGGCGACGTGGGCGCCGTCCTCCCTCCGGAGGGTGGCCGTCAGCCCCAGCCTGTAGGGCGCGATGTAGTTCAGCCCGATGCTCCTATAGCTGGCGGCGGGGAGGTGGTGGACCTCGTCGAAGACGAGGAGGTGGAACCTGTTCCCCACCTGGTCCGCCCTCAGGAGGGCGGAATCGTATGTGGAGACCGTGAGCATCCCCACGGTCCTGCTCCCCCCACCCAGGACCCCGACCCTGATCCCGAACTCCTCCTCCATCCTCTCCCTCCACTGGTCCACGAGAACCAGGGTAGGGACAACGACCAAGGTAGTCACCCCCAGTTCCTGGATGGCCTTCAACGCGACGACTGTCTTACCCGCTCCGGTGGGGAGGACAACTATACCACGGCGGCCGGCTTCTCCCCACCTCCTCAGCGACTCCTTCTGGTAGTCCCTCAGCTCGATGTCCGTTGAGAGGGACTTCAGGGGACGCCCGTTATACACCTCATCCCTGAACTCGACGCCGTCCCTCTCTAGCAACGACACGATCTCGCCGTACCTGAAGGCAGGCGCCTTGTAGGTCCCGGTCCGCGCCTCCAGCTTGCCGTGGGGGATGGGGCCTCCCTCGGCCACGACTGAGCCCCTGTCGTAC
>DATLAV010000133.1:0-6513 GCA_035527235.1 Patescibacteria group bacterium
CCAAGCCGTAGACCATCTGGCTGATGAAGAAGGTGATGGGCATACGGTCCTCCCTCAGCGCCCCGAGGGTTACGCTCGTGCTCACCTCGGCCATGGAGTAGACGAAGCTGAGGATCGCCCCCCCGATGACGTGGGAGACGATGAGGGGCAACACAATATGGATGAACGTCGACACCCTGCTCGCTCCCAAGTTCATCGAGGCCTCCTCCATGCTCTTGTCCATCTGCTGAAGACCGGCGAAGACCGACCTCGTCATGAAGGGCAGCCTCCTTATGGAGTAGGCGAAGATGAGGAGGATCGCCGGATCGACCAAGGGATCGAACAGGCTCCCCCTGAACCATCCCGATGAGAAGAAGAGGAAGTAACCCACGGCGAGGCTGACACCGGGGATAGCCACGGGGAGCGTCGCCAGCGCGTCCAGCACCGTACGACCGGGGATATCCCTCTTGGCCACGATGTATGAGATGCTGGAACCGACGATGACCATGATGAACACCGCGATCAGGGAGTAGACCAGGCTGTTTGTTATCGCCATCAGGACGTCGGGGTTCGTCGACAGGGACACGAAGTACTCAGAAGTCAGGTGCTTGGGCAGGGTACCGCTGGTTGCCCAGTCGGTGGTAGCCAGCAGGAACGTCCCTATCTGGGGCATCGCCGCGAAGAGCACCAGCACCAGCATCGACAGGGCGATCGCCGCCTGGATCCACCAGGCGGGGGTCCTGAGTCTGGGGCTCCACCGGCCCCCCTTGCTTAGCATCGCGTACGACCTCAGGGCCGTGATCCTCTTGACTATGAAGTAGCTCACCACCGTCGTTAGCAGGATGATGAGGGCGAGGGCTATCGTCTTGGGGGATATCCCCCCGGCGAGGGCCTCGGCGAAGTTGGAGTAGATCTGATATGACGCCACCTTCTTGGCGAGGGGGTTCGCCCTAGCCCCTATGAAGCCGATGGGTGCCCCCAGGTCCTCGAGGCTGAAGATGAAGGTTATGATCGCCCCCGCCATGAGCCCGGGCAGAAAGAGGGGGAGGGTGATCGTCCTGAAGAGCCTAAGCCCCCTCGCCCCCAGGTTCTCAGCCATCTCCTCGAGGCTGGGATCGATGTTGTTCAGCGAGGCGAGGACGTTCAGGTAGACGATCGGGTAGTAAGAGAGGGTCTGGGCGACGATGAGTCCCACCAGCCCGTCGATGTCCACCCTCCAGGGGAGCAGGTGGAGGAGGTCGAAGAAGATGTAGTTTAGGAGCCCCCCGCGGGGGTTGAACATCTTTCCGATCACGAAGGCGTTGATGAAGGGTGTCGCCAGGAGGGGAATCAGGATGATGACCTTGAACACGTTCTTGCCCCTGAAGTTGTACCTGCCCATCAACATGGCGACGACGACTCCTATCACAGAGCATAGGATCGTCACCGACAGGGCCACGATCAGCGAGTTGAGGAGGATCCCGTGGTCGTAACCCCAGAGGTACATGGTGCCCCGGACGACCTCGAACATCCGGCCCCCACGGGAGCTAAAGGAGACGTACTCAGGGCTTCCGAGGATGTCTACGAACCACGCGAGGGAGAACTCCCCGCCGAAGAGGAACGCCCGCCCCACGAGGGATGCAAGTGGAGCCAGGAGGAACACGAAGAGCATGCCGTAGGAGACGAGGGTCTGGACGATCGTGATCCAGTCGAACTCCCTCCTGAGCCTCTCCGTGTACTCCTGGAGGGGCGTTCTCTTCAGCCCCTGTCCTCCCATCGGGTCCTACCCCTAACCTACCAGACTCTCATAGGCCTCTCTGACGTCGGCGTAGTGCTCCTCGGCCGCAACGGCCCACCTGTCCACCATTATCTGCTTGTACTCCGGCTGCACCCCGACCCTGTCGTTGATACTCTGCGCGTACTCCTCGGTGAACGTCATCTTCATACCGGTGTCAGGGTCCACGAACTCGATCCTGTGGGGGTCGCCCAGCTGCTCCACAAGGCTCATGAACTCCGCCCTGGTTAGGTCCCCTTCCTCGAGCGCGGAGGTTATGTCCATCCAGAGGTCCGACAGCGTCAGTTGGGGCCTGACGATCACGGCGTGGTAGAAGTTGATCATCGCGGACTCGTAGCTCAGGGCCAGGTCGTCGCTGAACTCTATGATGAGGGCGTCGTTCGTCGCCTCGTACACCGCCTTCAGGTCGCCCCGGGTGAGTCCCTCGGGGGTGTTGAAGACCTCCGGATTCATGGGCAGCCTGTTGATGTTGGTGTCGAGCCAGATCTTCTGCCCCTCGGTGGACAGCATCCACTCGATGAAGGCCTGAGCCGCCTCGGGCTGAGGCGAGGTGGTGAGGAGGGCGATGGGGTCGGCGTTCACGATGGTACCGTCCGACGGCATGATGTACTTGCAGAACTCGGGATTCTTGAGTTGCGCTGTGTAGCCGTAGAAGTCGATGGTCGTCCCTACACCTATCGTCCCGGTGATAGCCGCGTCACGCACGAGCCCGGACTGATCGTATATCCTCGAGTTGGCGCCCATCCTGACTAGGAGCCTCCAACCGTCCTGCCACCCGTAGGCTTGAAGAATAATCGTGAACATCCGCGTGTTAGATGTGGACTTGGTCGCATCCGCGGTCCCCACGACTTGGTTTGGGAGGATCCCTATTGCGTAGGTCTCGTTGGCGAGGTCGCTCCACTTCGTGGGCTCAGGCAGACCGAAGCTGCTTAGGACCTGTGTATTAACCGTGAAGCCGAACGAGGCGACGGCGCTCCCCGACCAGTACACCTTGTCGTCTATGATCCTTCTGGTCGGCACCCCGCCTATCTCGTAGGGTATCTCCGCTATAGCTGCCAGGATCCCCTCGCTCGTGAGGGGCTCCAGGAAACCGGCGTCGTTCACGGTGTCGAATAGGACCGGGCCACCTCCCCACCCGAGGTCTATGTCCCCGGAGTTGCGGATTGTGTCGACCCAGAGGGTCGGCCCTATAGGAATCCAACGAATTGTCGTAATATCGTGGTCCTTGGCGTAGTCGCTTGCGAGAAAGCTCGCTCTGGCGCCCGCGAGGATGTCCGCCCCGTGTCGGGTGAGTATCTTCAATGTCTTCCCCTCACCGCCCGTCGATGGGCTGTACTTCAGCGTGAAGTCGGCCGAATAGGCCGTGGTCTCGGTGATCGAGATGCTCTTCACGGACTTTGAGTAGTCGGTCTTCGACACCTCAATCACGTAGTCTCCCAGATCCATCTCCAGCTCGTAGGATCCGTCCGCCCCAGTGGTCGCCGTCTGAGAACCTGCCTTTATCAGGACTCCCTCAAGGGGCTCGCCATCGTTGTCCTTGACGATCCCTGAGATCGACGCGGAAGCGGTCGGGGGTTCCCCGCCGTTCGTTGTCTCGTTATCGGTTCCCCCGTTGGTTGGTCCCGGAGGTTCTTCACCCCCATTTGTGGGTCCAGGGGGCTCCCCGTTGTCATCGTTTTCCGGACCCGGGGGCTGAGGACGGGTCCAGATGTAAACCGCCCCAATCCCCAAGATTGCGATTAAAAATACTCCGTAGAGGACCTTTCTATCCAACGTTGTTCACGATTCGCATAGTGTTGCCTTTGCTTTTTAACTTTGCCCGTTCACACCGAGAAAGACTTTAAAGGACGACACAGATACACACAGGAAGGAGAATTAATGATGAAGAGAAAAACTCTTACAATTTTACTTCTGACAACCCTTGTACTATCGGTGTTCGCCGCAATCCCCGTGAACGCGGCTGACCCCGATCTGAAGATCGTCGTACAGCTGAAGGGAGGCCTGGAGGCAGGTCAGCAACTGGTTCAAGCGATGGAGGACATCTCCAACGCCGAGTGGGCTGTGGTGTTCGATGACCTGATGGCCTCAGACCTGTCAGACGCAGACATGCTGATACTCATCCAGAGCGACATGGCCGTCAACTACACCACCGCCGAGAAGAGCGCCGTGAAGTCATGGTTCATGACACCCGGCAAGACCCTGTGGATCTGTTCGGACAGCGACTTCTCCGATCAGTATCTACGGATCCCGACCGCAAATGACATGCTAGAGTACTTGGACAGCAAGCTGCGCGCCGAGTCCGTCGAGTCAGCGGACCCCAACGGCGCGGAGGGCGCTGACTACCGCGTACTGGGGCAGTCCTACAACGTCGACCCCGAGTTCAAGTTCCTTGTCGACGGTGTGACCCAGGCTCTGTTCCACGGTCCCGGCCTCATCTACGGATATCTGGGAGGCGTGGGCTACAAGCTTGAGGAGGTCTCCCTCGACGGCGTTTACGTCATCATGACGACGACACCCGAGGGCATTGCCGTGGACTTCGAGCCCCCGGTACCAGAGGTACACGAGGTAGGTTACGAGGGAAACCTGACCCTGCTCGCACTGGAGAAACTCGCCAATGGCAACAGCCTCTACGTGGGTGCCGACGCACCCTTCGCCCACTACACGCCGATGTACAGGCCGGAGATCGTGAAGTGGGAGAGATACGGCGTACTCCACCCGCAGCAGGGCGGAAAGCTGTTCGAGAACATCGTCAACTATGCTATACGGACAAAGCTGACCGCTGAGATCACAGGCCTCGATAACGACGTGAGCGCACTCGGGAGCGAGAAGGCAGCGCTGGAGAGTCAGGTAAGCACGCTCGAAGGCGAAAAGTCATCCCTTGAGGATGATGTCGCCGATCTCGAGTCCGGCGTCGCCACCCTGGAGTCAGATGTCGCCACCCTAGAGACAAGCGTTACGGACCTTGAAGCAGACGTTACAGCCGCCAAGAGCTCAGCGAGCACCTGGCAGATGTACGCCATAGGGGCCCTAGTCATAGGGCTGGCCCTAGGCTTCTTCGTCGGACCGATGATCAGGAAATAGCAAAAACAACTCATTCCCATTTTTTACCATACGAGATCCAGTCGTGACCATGTCAAACAGCCTATCAAACACATGGTGTACATTTCAGTGATGATTTCAGGGTCCATAAAGTACTTTTAACATCCGCTGAAAGAATGAGATGCGGGAGTGAAGAGCCCGCGAACTACCCCCGTGCAACCGACGGTGGCATGATCGCTCGCGACGTCCACAGGCCGCAGGGGGGTACACCCCTTTTTTATTCCCCAGAAACCTCACGCATCGCAATGCTGGATGTCAGCTTTACGCGGATATCAGAGAGGTCACTATCGTGTAGAGGGTGGAGTCAACACCGAGTATGACCTGATCCAGCGCCGGATCGACGTCCTCTCCTCCTGATTTGAAGTTGACTATCAGGAAGCTTTGGTCGTCCACCCCAAGAAACATCACAGGGCTCTCGACTCTTCGATGGCGGACGTCGAAGTCGTAGTTTAGCTCCCGGGCCATCGTGTCCTCCTCGGGATCGAGGGGCGTGTAGATGGTCGTCTTGACACCGGAGGAGCCCTTCCTCACCATGACGTCAGAGAAGTACCTAAACAGGTAGCTGAGGCCATCTGGACACGAGAACACGTCGATCTTCTTCTCCGCCTTCACTATCATTGTCTTCAGGTGCCTCGTGACGGTCCTCTTGTCCATGAGCTGCCAGAGGTGCTTCATCTGGATGGGCCCCTTCTCCCTCGAGGTCCTGAACTTCTCATCGAGGAAATTGACGACCCCCTCAAGGTTGTCAGCGTTGGCACGGACCTCCGTCAATTTGGGTCCGAGTATCTCCTTGGGGGCGACCGGCGTGTAAGTGACGGGGTTTGCCTTGGACTTCGTGACCATACCTATGATACAAAGGCGATCCAGGGTGCTGTAGATGCGGGTCCGGGGGACACCCGTCCTCGTGACCAGCTCCGAGGCGTGGGCACCACCGAGTTTTACCAAGGTGACATATATCATAGCCTCGTAGGAGGTCAATTCGACGAGTTCGGTCAGTTTCCGGGTAGCATCGTCATATTCTGTGACTTCCGGCATCCGTCTCGCTCCGATGACCAATGATTTTTGGAGTACAGGAAGTATGTCAGATTTAATTATTTATAACTTTAGTATTAATTTAAAAAAAGGGGAAGGGAAGTTTTTAGACTTTCTTGAACCGGGACTCCAGGCTCTTCAGAACCTGGGGGAGGGTCGTGTACTCCATCGCCCCAGGTCCCAGCCTCGCCGGCTCGAACTCGCCCATCCGCCTCAGGTGGGAGGCGAGATCGAGGGCTTCCCTCCGCGCGAGGTCGAAGGCTAGGTCCTCGAAGATATCAGCTATCATAGGCTTTCCGTCGTCGTCTGAGGCGAGCTTGCCGTCCGAGATCTGAACTCCCAGCGCGACGATCCGCGGGGGTCCGTCGAACATGGTGCACATGCTATTCTTGAGGCCGACGGGCATGAAGGGTCCCCAGTGGCTGCCCCTCATCCAGCCCGCTACGAGGTATGTGTGAAGGAAGGGTGCGGTGATCTCCCCCATTGCAGGGAAGCCGCTCTGCCCTCTCACCATGCAGACGGGGTCGTCCTTGCCTACGTACTTCCCGGCTATGAGAGCGAGCTTCGTCGTGCTGGCGGTGGCGGCGATCTCATCGTCTGACGCCCGCCATATCTTTGAGACCATGTAC
>DATLAV010000134.1:0-5800 GCA_035527235.1 Patescibacteria group bacterium
TCGCTGGGAAAGTTGACCTCGTCCGCGAGTATCTTGCATCTCTTGCCCTCTGGGTGATAGAACGTTGCCACGAGGGTGTGGAGGTTGATCGTCGTGCCTCCGCATGCGACGACCTCGTCGGACTCGGCGCCCACAAGCCCCGACTCCATCGCGCCGAGGGACTCGGCGTAGGTGATCCATGGGATGGCTGCATTAGTCCATCCGTCGATGCCCAGTTCCTTCCACTCGTCTATGACCCGGAGAAGTGTCTCCTCTGCGTCCCTGGACATGAGCCCCAGAGAGTTGCCGTCCATGTAGATGACGCCCGGCTTGCGATAGAACCTGTCCCTGAAACCTGACAGGGAGTCCTCGGCATCGAGCTGGAGAGCGAACTCCTCCCCCAATTTGAACTCCATCTAAGACCTCGGGAATAGATAGCCCCGTTCCGATTTTAAGGCATTCGAAGCCAGCATCGGGTAGGTTATTACACCGCTAGTAGAGGAGCTGCTTGTCCAGGAGGTTGCGTAAAGGCCTGCCTGAGAGGTATCGGCTCAGGTTGTCGCAGAAGATCTCCGTCAGCTTAGCGTTCTCTGTGTCAGCGGTGCTCGCAGAGTGAGGACTGATGATAACGTTGGGCATCTCCCAGAAGGGGCTCTCGGGCGGGAGGGGCTCCATCGCGAAGACGTCGAGCGCCGCTCCGCCCAGGTGGCCCGACTCCAGCGCCCTGATCATGGCCCGCTCGTCGACGATGACGCCCCTTGAGATGTTGATGAGCACTGCCCCCTCCTTCATGGCGGCGATCTGCTCCTCGCCCAGCAGCCCCTCGGTCTCCGACGTGTGGGGGCATATGAGGACGACGAAGTCCGCGACGGAGAGCATAGGGTTCAGGTCGGTCCACGAGTAGAGGCGCTCAACCCCCACGGACTCCGGGTCGACTCCCTCCGTGGTCCTCTTGGAGCCGATGACGTGCATCCCGACGCACCGTGCCAGGCGGGCGACCTCCCTGCCCACCCTCCCGAGGCCGACGACCGCCAGGGTCTTACCCCTCAGCTCCCAGGTGCAGGTGCGCTGCCAGTACTTTTTCTCCTTCTCCTCTGCCATGTGGAAGTAGTCCTTGACGAACATGAGCATCGCCATGAGGCAGAACTCCGCGAGGGGCGTGGAATGGACGCCGCTGGCCGTGGTGAACATAATGTCAGTCTCCGTCCACCCCGCCCTCTTCACGGACTGACCGATACCCGCGCTCGGAGACTGCATCCAGCGAAGGTTTGGCGCCAGCCTCGGCAGCTCACTGGCGTACGGCCTTGAGATGTAGCCGAGGATTATCTCGGCCTCACCGAGCAGCTCCAGCCACCTCTTCTCCTGGGCTGGGGTCCTCTTCACGGAGCCTCCGTGCTGATCGTTCATGTACCGTGGTTCGCCGAGGAGCTCGGGCTCATAGATGATCTCGACGCGCGGGTCGACGTTTCTGATCTTCTCGACGAGCTCAGGGGTGATGTGGAAGGTCATGAGGACCTTAAGTTTGCCTGACATGGGCTCTAACTAAATCCGGATGAATAAAGCACTTCCGAAGAGCACACTGGAAAGGGAGTTCCTTCGAGGTAGTTCGATCTGTATCCCAGATCAGTATCTGGGCTGTAGATTGATACTACATACAAACGAACATAACCGCCGTCAGGGGTCGTGTCTTACAGGACAACCCATAGGTGGTTAGGTGGATGAATAAGCGTAAGGCACTAAGCGAGGTAATTTCGACGTTGATTCTTCTGGTGGTGGCCGTGCTGCTCGCGACCGTCGCCACATACTACGCGACGAATATCACGATGACGCGGACCCAGATGGAGGAGATCCAATTCAGCAAGGAGCACATCTGGGTGAACTCCTCGGGGGCCGTGGCGGCGTTCAAGCTACAGAATCTGGGGGGAAGGGATGTTCTCCTCGACAAGATCACGGTCAGGGGAGTCGATGAGGCGTGGACGGACGTCTTTTATTATCGGGTGCCCACGGGCACTTCTATAGCGGCGGACATGAACGTAACGAACCCGAATTCCCTTGTCAATGGCGTAACTATTGGAGGTATAGACTACAACCAGTCGACGGATGACATCCCGCTGCAGTCGGGAGCTGAGCTTCTGGTTTACGTCAAGAATCCTGATAACGTACAGATGAAGGACATTGGAAAATCTCTAAGCATGTCGATCTACACGAGCAACGCGAACTACATAACGGAGTGCAACGTCGAGTCGGCTACAGCCAACTAGCCTTGAGGTGATTGATCTGCCCCACAGATTAAGAGTGTATGGAGGTTTACGATGTCGCCGAGAAGATCAAAGTTAGAGATAAGATTAACCATACTCAGCGCGATTAAAGATGGTGTTGACAAGCCCACACGGATTATGTACGCTGCCAACCTCTCTTGGAAACCGACCCAGGGTATACTGACTCAGCTAATCGATCAGGAGCTTGTGAACGAGGTCATAGACGAGGGTAGCTCGAAGTCGAGGAGAAGATACGAGGTCACGGAGAAGGGGAGAGCGGTGTTGAAGTACTTCGACGAAGCGAAGAGGCTCTTGCCCATCGAGGAAGTCTACTCGCAGGGGTAATTACATCCATTTTTTGATATAAACATCTTCTGAGATCTTAACCGAGCAGTCTTGACCAGGACAGTAACATGTTAAAAGGTGATGTCGTATTCTATCTCGGAGATATGGATGGTTCAGCCCAAGGTCTATGTTACGAGACAGCTTTTCGATGAGGCCATTGACATCCTCAAGGAGCATGCCGAGGTGGAGGTCTTCGAGGGTGTCGACGATGCGATTCCCCGGGAGCTATTATTATCGAAGGTGAGGGACGTGGACGGCCTCCTCTGCCTTCTGACTGAGAGGATCGACGCCGAGGTTATGGGCGCAGGGAAGAACCTCAAGGTCATCAGCAACTACGCTGTGGGTTTCAACAACATCGACGTCGATGCGGCGACTGAGAGAGGGCTCTACGTCACGAACACACCTGGGATCCTCACCGACACCACGGCCGACTGCGCCTTCGCGCTCCTCATGACCGTGGCCCGCAGGATATCCGAGGCGGATCGCCACGTCAGGGCGGGCAAGTGGGTTCACGCCTGGGGACCCCGGATGTTCGTGGGCTCCGATGTCCACGGCAAGATCCTTGGCATCGTGGGTCTCGGCAGGATCGGCTCCACTATTGCCAAGAGGGCGAAGGGGTTCGACATGAAAATCCTCTACTTCGACCCTCGCAGGAGGCCCGAGCTGGAGGAGGAGCTGGGGGCTGAGTACGCGTCCATAGATGAGCTGCTGAGTAGGTCGGACTTCGTCAGCCTCCACGTGCCCCTGACCGAGGAGACAAGGGGATTTATCGGGGACAGGGAGCTCGACATCATGAAGGAGGGCGCCTTCCTGATCAACACCTCCAGGGGGCCCGTGATCGACCAGGACGCTCTCTATTGGGGTCTCAAGGAGGGTAAGATCGCGGGTGCCGCCCTTGACGTATTCGAGGAGGAGCCCCTCCCATCGGGAAGCCCCCTCAAGGAGCTGGACAATATCGTCATGACCCCCCACATTGCGAGCGCTAGCGTCGAGACACGGACGAAGATGGCGGTAACTGCGGCGAGGAACTTGGTTGCGGTCCTCGAGGGGATGGAACCCTCGAACCTCGTGAATCCGGACGTCAAGAAGGTAAGGCCCCTTTGAGGCCATTTTTCAAGTTTTCTTAAATTTATCATAATTTTAGGCTAGGCTTATATATTCAACATGTTACTGTTCGAGAAGTCGTCGAGCTGTCTCAATGGAGATTCTGATACCTTTCCTGTTGAGTCTCATAGCAGGCTCGGCCTCGGGCATCGGTGGGCTCATAGTCTACGCATTCGGTGATATCGAGGACAGGCTCCTGGGCTTTCTGCTGGGTTTCGCAGGGGGTGTCATGCTCGTCGTTTCCTTCCTTGAGCTCTTCGTGGAGGCCCTCTCCCTTCTGACTCACCTTGAGGCGACCTTCGCGTTCACTGTCGGATCTCTCCTTATGATGTTCATCGACCTCACCATCCCGCACATGGAGGTGGGTCGCTGGGAGACCGGTATTGCTAATCCTCGGCTGCTCAAGACGGGGCTGATCGTGGCCATCGGGATCTCGGTCCACAACTTTCCAGAGGGCCTCGTGGTCAGCGCCGGGTTTACCCATATACCCAAACTGGGCTTCCTCGTCGCCGTGATAATATGCCTCCACAACATTCCAGAGGGGATCGCCACGGCGGCTCCTCTGATCGCCGCTGGTATGGACAGACGGAAGGCCGCCCTGTATGCCTTCGTCTCCGGTATGACGGAGCCTCTGGGGGCACTGGTGGGTTCGTTTCTGTTGTCAGCGATGGGTGGTGGCGACCGCATCATCGGTCTCGGTCTCGGTCTCGCCGCCGGTGTCATGACCTACATCACGGTAGACGAACTTATACCTGTGGCTCACGAGTACTGCTCCGTCAACCATAAGCACTTCATCTCGACGGGCCTGTTGACGGGAATGATCTTCGGGCACCTCCTCTCACTGGTCTTCAACGTCTAGTGCTCGGGTAAGATTCATAACCTGCGAGAACCGTTATGATGCCGGACCTCTTATAGGGGAAGAGGTGTGATGGATGCCCTCCTACCGGTGTGAACTGAAGGGAACCTGCGGTGAGATGATGAAGGTCGCTGTCTGGAACGACAGATTCATCCTTGAGTGCGAGAGGGCAGGCTTCTCGGAGATCGAGCACAGGCCGATAACTGTCCCATACGTCAAGCAGGTTCGGCAGAGGTGCGAGATGTGCCCCTTGGTCGAGTCACCCATCGAGCTTTGAGTGTCTCTGATCGAACTCTCTTTATAGCCTCTTTCAAGAAATTCACTGATTGTTATGAGGTACCACATGAGGAGGATGGACAAGGCTATCGAGGACGAGGCCATCATCCGGAAAGTCTTCAATACGGCACAGTATGTCACAGTAGCCCTGTCGAAGGACGATCAGCCCTACTTGGTTTCACTGAGCCACCTCTACGACGAGGGGCGCAACTGCATCTACTTTCACAGCGCAAGCGAGGGCAAGAAGCTAGACTACATGAGGGCGAACAGCAACGTCTGGGGCCAGGCGGTCGTCGACCGCGGCTACCACGAGGATGAGTGCAGCCATCTGTACGCGACCGTCATGTTCTCGGGCAAGGTCACTTTCGTGGACGACCCTGACGAGAAGTGGCATGCCTTCTCATCGATGACGCGGAAGCTGGACAGCGACCCGGAGAGGCTCATCGGGTCTATGAGCAGGGAAAATGTCATCAACACCGTGGTGGGAAGGATCGACATCGACTACATAACAGGCAAGAAGTCCCAGGAAATCGAGGTCTAGATCCCCTCGTCTGCATTTTCTGTACATTTTTTATTTCCTAGTCTCTCAATGGTTTCGGCGTGGCACAACTTCAGCGGATGACCCGATATCACGTATTTGATATGAAAAAAGGTGATGAAAGGGGGATTAGAGGCAGGTTTTTTCGATGAGGCTCTTGAATACCTGCACGCCCTTCTCCAGCTGCTCGACGGTGATGTACTCGTCAGGGCCGTGGGCCTGGTCGATGCTCCCGGGGCCGCAGACGATGGTGGGGATCCCAGCACGGGTGTAGGTTATGGCCTCTGTCATGTAGGGCGCCCCCGCCGTCTCCGTGTGAAGTATATCCTTCATGATCCGCACAATCTCGTGTTCCTCCGGGATGTCCAGGGGGGCCCCTGACCGTGCCCGAACCACGTTCGCGCTGAACTGGTCGTCCCTCTCCTTGCACCTACGGATGACCTC
>DATLAV010000135.1:0-7156 GCA_035527235.1 Patescibacteria group bacterium
CGAGAGATGCGTCGGTAATGTCCCCGACGGCTACATCCAGTTCCTCGACCCCGACGGACTGAAGGGGGCGCGGATAGGAGTCTTCAGATACTACACCGATCAGCCGACGACGGACGCCGAGGTCAAGGCAGTCTTCGAGGGAGCCATCGTCGACATGAAGGTCGCAGGAGCTGAGATCATCGACCCCTTCGAGATCCCAGACTTCGAGGAGCTCACCAAGGACATCGGCTGCAGGAGGTTCAGGTTCGACCTGGAGAAGTACCTGGCCTCCCTCGGCGAGGGCGCCCCCTACAGGAGACTGGAGGAGATCGTGGAGTCGGGGCTCTACTCCCCCTACATCGAGGAGAGGCTGAAGAAGGCACTGGAGGTCGAGGCGCCCCCCGACTGCGGGGACATCTACACCGAGCCCAGGAACATCAGGTTCAGGGAGGCCGTGCTGGCGGCGATAGGTGAGAGCGCTCTGGACGCCTTCGTCTACCCGACCTGGAGCAACCCCCCGAGGAAGATCGGGGACATGGAGAGCCCCGCCGGCGACAACAGCCAGAAGATACCCCCCCACACAGGGATGCCCGGCATAAACGTGCCCATGGGCTATACCTACGGGAACCTCCCCGCCGGGCTGCAGATCGTGGGCAGGCTCTTCGATGAGCCGACGCTGGTCAGGCTCGCCTACGCCTACGAGCAGGCAACCCTTCATAGACGGCCGCCCAGTGGCTTCCCTGAGCTCGACTGAACGTGTAAAATGATGCCCACTTCGTTCCTGAAGTAGGCACCTAGATGCGCCATTTCTTTCTAGACTTTCTTCCCCAAATCTTTTCTTGACTTCCACCTCATGCTAGATAGTGTATTTTATGTCTGACCCAGTCATGGGTGCTAAACCGATAATGGATCGCCTCCGCCTGGACGGCCGCGTCGCTATCATCACGGGCGGTGGCCAGGAGATAGGCCGCGCGTACGCTCACGCGCTGGGCGAAGCGGGAGCCACCGTCGCCGTGGTCGACATCGTCGGCAGACGCGCCGAGGTGGTCGCCGCTGAGCTCTCCGGGAAGGGCGTGGACTCCCTGGCTGTGACGGCGGACGTCACCAAGGCCGGTCAGGTCCAGGCGATGGTCGACAAAGTCATAGATCGGTGGGGCAGGCTAACCATCGCCGTCAACAACGCCGGCATCGGCCAGTGGCACGACGCCGAGAAGCTTACCGAAGAGGAGTGGGACCGTATAATGGACGTCAACCTCAAGGGCGTGTTCCTATGTGCCCAGGCCGAGGCATGCGTCATGTTGGAGGCCGGCTACGGCAAGGTCATCAACACGGCGTCCATGTCGGGCAGCGTGGTCAACACGCCGCAGAACCAGATGCCCTACAACGTCTCTAAAGCTGGGGTGATACACATGACCCGCAGCCTCGCTGCCGAGTGGGCGCCCCGCGGCGTCCGCGTCAACAGCATCAGCCCGGGCTACACCCGTACCCAGCTTGTGGAGGACCTGCTGAGGACGCCGGTCGGCAAGGACATGATGCCGCGCTGGATGAGCCGGACACCCATGAACCGGATGGCCGAGGTCACCGACCTGCAGGGCGCCGTTGTATTCCTCGCCTCAGAGGCGTCCGACTTCATGACCGGCCACGACTTGATCATCGACGGCGGCTACAGCGTCTGGTAGAGAGGGCGCGAAGTGTATATGCCGCCATCCTTAGGGCAAGCGTTGCTATCGGGTACCCGGGTAATCCTAGGTTGGATGTCTCCGGCGTAAACATGAACTGGGCTGCGTCCTTCAGTACCTCCAAACCGGTGCGCGCGTTTACTCCATCTTGTGATGAGCTTCATAAAGTGTGCGTGGGGCTTACCTTTTACCCTCAAGAAAAATTAGGGTAACCTTTTTGAAACGGGGGGACTCCTTGAAGGAGGCAAGGCGAAATGCTTTGGGCTACTCTGCGGTCATCTTCGACTTCGATTATACCCTGGCGGACTCCTCCCGAGGGATCATCGAGTGCATGAACCACTCTCTGAGGTCGCTGGGACTCCCCGAGGTGGGGTTCGAGGCCGTCAGGAGGACCATCGGCAAATCCCTGCCCGAGTCCTTCGTCGCCCTCGCTGGCGAGGAGCACCGGGGACGTGCCGACGAGTTCGTACGGTTCTTCACCGAGAAGGCGGACGAGGTCGTGGCGGACCTCACAGTCGTCTATGAGTATACCCCTGAAGTGATGAGGCGCCTCAAGGATCAGGGCCTCAAACTGGGGATCGCGTCCACCAAGTACAGGTACAGGATAACGACGATCCTCGACAGGGAGGGGTTCACCGACCTGTTCGACGTCATCGTTGGTGGCGAGGACGTGGGCAGCCACAAGCCTGACCCTGAAAGCCTGCTCGTGGCGATGGAGGGCCTAGGGTCCTCTGTGGATGACACCCTCTACGTGGGGGACAGCCTGAGCGACGCCGAGGCGGCGAAGCGCGCGGGGTTGCCCTTCGCGGCTGTGCTCTCGGGGGTCACGCCTAGGGGGGAGTTGGAGAGCCGCGGCGCTCGGTACATCCTTGACGACGTTCGGGGAGTGCTGGAAGTATTGGCGCGGTGAATGCAGGTCCGCTAATTGATATACTTGTACTCGTTCCCCCCCGAGGACCTGCCTCAGCCCCTCGTCACGGAGGAGGGAAAAGTCCAGAGGATCCCCAGCTTCACGACCTGGGTCGCGATGAGGAAGTAGAACACGTACTCGGGCCCCAGCGACGCCCACAGGAGGCCCCCGATGATGGGCGCGGCGATGTTCACCAAACCCCTGCTGAGGGAGTTGAGCCCGTTCCAGCTCCCTAGCATCTCCCTGGGCACCAGCTCCAACCCGATGGCGGTCTGGGTGATGGCTCCAAGCATGAAGAACCCGTTCAGCAACCCCGCCAGAATCAGCACGAGGTCGTTGGGCGCAACGACTAGGAGCACCAAAGCCAGGCAGTAGAACGGCGTCAGGAGCGCCACCATCTTCTTCCTGCCGTACATGTCGGCCAGGATCCCCACGGGCAGGGCCAGGAAGACGCTCGAGGCCCAGTAGGCGGAGTCCATGAGGCCTATGACGTAGGGGTTGGCCCCTTTGATCTCCTTGGCGTAGTAGGGGATGTAGAAGGCGAGGTACATGGGCACTGTCGAGATCATCGTGTAGATGAGCCAGCGGGTCACCATGGTGCCCTCCTTGAAGACCCTGCCGAACCCCTGCAGGATGCTACCCCCCTTCTTGGAGGGCTCAATCGGGTTGAAGAGGTAAAGGTACACGATTGTCAAGGCCACTAGTATGCCCACCGCCGAGATCCAGAACAGCGGACGTATGCCCCCGGCGTTCATCCCGCCGAACGACGTTATGAGATACGCCGCCACGACGGGGGCCACCAGGCGGGGAAGGGCCGTAACGGTGTCGCAGAGCTGCATGCCGGTTACCCTCTCCTCGCTCCTGAGGGTGTTCCCGCAGATCATTGGGCAGACTACCATCATGAAGCTGAACCCCATGGTGAAGAGGCCCATAGCGAGGCCGCCCATCTGCCAGCTCTGAGCGAGGCCAAAGGCGAGGAAGCTGAGGAGCATGATGCCCAGCCCCGACATGAGCACTTTCCTTATCCCGTACTTGTCGGCCAGCCACCCCCCGGGCACCATGAGGAGGGTGCTGGCGATCCCCCCGACGCTGCTCACCAAGCCCAGCTCTACAGCGCCCGCGCCGAGGGCAGAGATATAAATGGACTGATACTGCTGGGTGAGACCGATGGAGAACTTGGAGACCAGGTTCCTAGCGATGTTGACCTTGAAGGCCCTGTGCTGCCTCCTGATGAACTCGACTCCCTTGGCGGCGGTCCTCTGGACCATGCCAATATACCGACCTATTCAGTATTTAAGAGAAACCTGTGCATCAGAGTAAACACGGTCTTTTCAGATTGTGATGGGTCTCTGACCTGATGGTATCAACTTGTTACTTTCATTTATAAGGGTCGGGAGCACCGGAAGCCCCATTGGGAGATTTCTTCGTTGGTGGACCTGAGATCGTACGTTCCCCGTAAGATCCCGAGGGATGCCAAGCTGTTCCTGTTGAGCTCCGGGATCAACGGTTTCAGCAACGGTATCTTCAACGTGATCATTCAGCTCTACTACACCTCCCTGGGCTTCGAGGGGAGCCGCCTCGGCGACATCTTCATGATGAACCCCCTAGGGGCTGCAATCCTCACCATCCCCGTCGGCATACTGGCCGACCGCTACGGGAAGAGCAGGATCTGGCTCGTGGGGATGTGCTTCTCCTTCGCGGCTTTCCTCATCGTCGTGACGAGCCAAGACTTCGGGATGCTCCGAATTGCCCACCTCATGTTCGGGATCAGCAACGCCGCAAGCGTCGTCTTCGGGCCCATCTACTCGGGGTTCTTCGAGAAGGAGGATCTGGACAGGGCGTTCGGCACCATGAGCTTCATCAACATCACCATGATGTCGGCTGGCAACCTGATGGGGCACATCCCCCCGATGCTCATGGGCGGCTACTCGATGTCGAAGACGTCGGCCTACTACTGGACGCTGATGGCCGGCGTCGTTCTCTCCATCCTGAACAGCCCCCTCTGGTACATGGCGATACGGAACGTCAAGGGTCCCCCCCGAACTGACGGCTTCAAGATCGTATTGAAGTCGAGGAGCCTCGTCGCCAAGTCGACGGCGTTCAACTTCTCCTCCGCACTGGGCAGGGGCATCTTCTTTTCCCTCTTCCCTTACTACGTCTACACGAGGTTCGGCGTCGAGTCGGACGCCCTGGGCAACCTGTTCATGGCGTCCAACATCGTTATGGCCTTGGCCCAGTTCTCCGCCCCCAGGATCTCCGCGAGGTTTGGGAACCTGAGGACCTCATCTGTGGCGATCATGATGACGATGCCTTTCTACGCCGCTATCGCCTTCGCTCCCGGCTTCGGGTGGGTCACCGCCCTCTATGTCCTCAGGTTCGGCGTTGGGAGCTTCTCCTCCCCCCTCGTCGGCTCCTTCTTCATGGGGAACCTAGAGGAAGAGGAGAAGTCGACGGCGAACAGCATCAACGTCATGGGCGCCCAGGTCGGGAGCTTCCTCTCTCCCTGGCTCGGTGGGAGGCTCATGGACGCCTCACTGAACCTCCCCATCTGGGTGGGCCTCGGCATCTACTCCTTCTTCGCCTTCGGCTACTACCCCCTCATGAGGACCGAGGAGAGGAAGAGAGAGGAGCCCGAGCCTGAGCAGTCGGCGTAGGCCGGGGGCTCAGCCCCGGACCCATCCTCCGTACACGGGGTGCTTGCAGCAGATGGCCTCGATGAGGTAGGGCTCGTCGCCGGCGTTCGCCTTGAGGGCTCTCCTGAGGGCGGGGGCGACCTCGTCGGGGTCCTCGACGCGCTCCGCCTTGATGCCCAAGGCCTCGGCGACCTTGGCGGTGCTCTGGAGGTCGTGGTCGGTGACCTCGTAGGTGTAGGGGCTGTGGCCCTTGCCCCAGAAGCCAGGGCCGTAGCCCCCGAAGCCATCGTTGTTGATGTGGACAGTGGTGACGCCAAGGCTGTGGCGCTTGAGGGCTTCCCAGTTGCCCATCTGGTAGCCGACGCCGGCGTCCCCGGTGACGCTGACGACCTGCCTCTCTGGCATCGCCAGCTTGGCGCCGATGGAGGCGCCTAGGCCGAAGCCGAGGGTGGTGACGTTGCCCCAGCCCAGGAATCCGTGGGGGACCCTGGCCTCGTAGACGGTGCTCAGCTGGTCCCTGGTGTTCCCGGATTCGTGTGTAACGAAGCTGTTCTCCATGTCGAGGACGTTCATCAACTCGGCGTAGACCCTGTAGGGGTTGACGGGGGTCTCCCCGGACTCCATGAGGGAGCCGTACTTTTTCATCTTGACTTTCCTCGCCTCCTCGATCCTGCCGGTGAGTCCCGGGTCCCCCGGCCTGCTCCCCTGCCTCTCCAGCTCCTCGGTGAGCTGCCTGAGCACGAGCTTGGCGTCTCCGATGATAGCGTGGTCGACGGCGTAGCCGAGGTTGAGGTCTGAGCCGTCGACGGTGCACTGGATGATCCTCTTGTCGGCGGGGATGGTGTGGCCGAAGTGGCTCAGCGTGGTGCCGACACCTACGGTGATGACGGTGTCCGCCCCCTTGAGGAAGCGTTCAGCGGGCTCCCCCCTGACCCCCAGGGAGAGGGGGTGGTCCTCGGGGAAAGCGCTCTTTGCCTTCAGGGTGGTGAGGACCGGGAGCCTCGCCATCTCGGCGAAGGCGCGCAGCTCATCGCAGGCGTCGGCGGAGAAGACCCCCTGCCCGGCGTAGAGGATTGGGGCAGTCGCTGCCTTCAGGGCCCTGATCGCCCTCTCCACGTCCCTGGGGTCGCCCTGAGACCTCCACCTGGGGACGGGTGTGTAGGTGTGGGCGTCCTCGTCGAGCTCCCCAAGGCCCCTGGGGAGCTCCAGGAGAACGGGAGCGGGCCTCCCTGTCCTGAGCTGGGTGAACGCCCTCCTCATGTACTCGGGGACCCTGTCCGCAGCGTTGATGTAGCCACTCCACTTGGTGACGCTGGAGAAGCCGCTCTGGATGTTGAACCTCTCCCTGCCGAGGCTGCCGAGGGGCACGCCATCGGTGAGGCAGAGGAGGGGCACAGAGTCCTCGTAGGCCTGGGCGAGGGCGCCGTAGGCCATCTGGGTGCCCGCGGCGTTGGCGCCGCCCATGACGCTGCAGACGCCGAAGGCGTTGCCGTTGGAGACCCTGCTGTAGCCGTCGGCGACCGCGACGGCGTATCGTTCGTCCCTCATCATGAGGTTGGGGAGGCCCTCCTCACCGCAGGCGTTGTTGAAGACGTTGGTGGGAAAGGTACTCACTCCCCTGACGCCCTCCTTCCTGAGGATCCTGACAAGTCCGTTGACCGCTTTTACTTTCAACTATAAAACCAATGTTTAATCTATGCCCATGTCAAGAAAAGGTGATCGGCTTGGGAAGCAGGGTTACTCCATCCATTAGATAACCCCTCATCCAATCACCGGTGAGAACGATCTTAAACCCATTTAGCGAGCGTAATGGACACAGAATAATTTGATTTAAGGTCTAAAATTGATATAGGCCTGAAAAATTGACCTGATCAAGCTTTGAACTGAGAAAATTACCCGAAGAACATCATTCCATAATGGAACGAACATTCCATTTTGATCTCTCCATGTTCTTC
>DATLAV010000136.1:0-11813 GCA_035527235.1 Patescibacteria group bacterium
ACCCGCAGCTCGGCCCCGCGGAGATCGGGGGCATCAAGACTAAGTACGTGATGCAGAACCCGCCACCTCATATCCTGGACTCCGCCCTCGACAAGATCTACACATTCCCGATCAAGCTCGCTGCCATGCTGCCTCAAGTGAAGATAACCGAGGAGAAAGTGGAGCCACTGGGCGGAGGACTCTACAGGGTCAGAGCCAGGATCGCCAACCTCGGTTTCCTGCCGACGAACGTCACAGAGCAGAGGAAGAAGATTAAGCTCGATCAACCCGTGAAGGTGAAGATCGAACTCGGTGAGGGCGTCGAGCTCATAGCCGGGAAGGAGAGAATGAAGCTTGGAAACCTAGAGGGGCGCTCCGACAGGCTTCCAGGCCACCCGTCATACGGCGCATCTGGTGGAAAGCCCGAGGGCTCGAAAAAGACCGTCGAATGGACCGTGAGGGCCGAGAAGACGCCGGCGAAGGTGAGCATCACCGCCATATCGCTGAAGGGCGGGAAGGACACGAAGGAAGTAGAGCTGGCCTAACGCCAGCACCCCCTTTTATTGATTCAGATGCCTCTTTAGTGTGGCCTCGAGGGATCCCTTTCCCACGGCTCCGAGGACACTCTCGACAGGCCTGCCACCCTTGAACACGACGAAATTGGGTATACTCATGACGCCATATTTCACGGACAGATTCCTGTTCTGGTCCACGTTTACCTTTGCGAAATTGGCCCTGTCCGAGTAGGCAGCCGCGAGTTCGTCCAGCACGGGGGCCATTATCTTACACGGCGTGCACCAGTCCGCCCAGAAGTCCACCAGCACTGGCAGCCTCGTACTCCTCAGGGAGGATGCGAAGTTGCTCTCATCCAGCTCGACGACTTTACCTCTCACCCAAGGTCCGGGATCGACCGGTCTCATCAGGCGCTTCAGCTTCTCGGCCTTGATCCTCTCAAGCTCATCGTCACGCGATCCGGATAACATCAGGATTCCTCCTCAAAACATCCCTTTTAATTTAACTCAAGGATGGGCCCTGATTCGAGTACATAATCTATAAATAGGGCGCCGCGGGGCCGCAATCAAGGTTTAAATATCAATGATTTACTCCTTACAGAGAGGATAAGTTTTGAAGGAAGCAGTTGCACAGGCCCTCGAGGATGTTCGACCCCACCTTCAGGTGGACGGCGGAGATGTTGAGTTGGTGGACGTCAAGGACGGCGTCGTCAAGGTAAAGCTCACGGGCGCATGCGCGGGATGCCCCATGTCCCAGATGACACTCAAGTGGGGCGTCGAGAACTACCTGAAGAAGAAGGTTCCGGGCGTCAAGACCGTCGAGGCCGTTTAGACACAGAGGAGAACAGATGGCGCTAAAAGCAGATATAGCCCAGGCTAAGAGCTACGGCGATGTCTTCACCCTCGTCAAGAAGTCGGTAAAGAGGTCGCTTGAACAACACAGGGTAGGGCTAATGCTCTACCTGGGCAACCTGCCCATGAAGGTTGGGGCGTTCCACCCCATGGGGACCAACGACATCGTTCTCAACAGGAGGCTCCTCGAGGAGACCGCCAAGACGGAGCCCCAGTGGAAGGCCTACGTCTTCTCCATACTTCTCCACGAGTACCTGCATACCCTCGGCTACGTCGACGAGAGGCAGGTCAGAAGGCTCACCTACCGCATCTGTCTCGACAACTTTGGCAGTGGCCACCCCGTCGTAGAGGCGGCGGCCACAGGGCCGTGGGTGAACCTGAGCCCGGAGGCGTTCGAGTCCATGGGCGAGGAGATGAACCTGGAGAGGGTGAAGGACTTTGAGCGCATCGACAGCGGCTACATAATATAATTTATTCTATCATCGGATTTCCTGAAGTGAGCGTCTTGAATAGATCGTCCTCCTGATAGCACCTGGGGCACTCAAGCCTTTCACTGTAACCGTGGGGGTAGTCGACGACCACTCCGTGGATGGGACAGGTGAACGCGTAGAAGGGAAGAGGGCCGCTCCATCCATGTCTCCTGCGGTGCTCGACGAAGACCTGTCCCGTCAGGAAAATTATCAGCCTCATGAAGTAGCTGAGCCCCAGGGAGTCGGCTATCTCAGCGCCCGTCCTCAGGTAGATACCTGGGCGGCGGGGTTTCTCCCCTGATCTGGTTGTCTTCAAGTCCTCCATGTCCCGTATCGATGAGATGACATGGTCGAGGACCTCTCCGATACGTCTCAACTTCTTCCCCGTCTGAAATCGGGAGCGTGTGCCTGATTATCGTTCTGTGACCAGCCCAAGCGATGGGAGCCGACATGGATTGGCGAGTTTTCAGCAGGTTTGAATGTCATATACTGGAAAAAGTGTTAAACCCAGGTCAGATCAATACTTCAACGGTGTTATAATTGGCAAGAGAGAAAGTGGATCCTTTCAAGTATATTGTGGAGACGGACCGCCTGATGCGTTCAGGAGGTCTCCTGCTGGTCTCAGCAGGGAACGACGGGAAGCCCAACGCCATGACCATCGGCTGGGGGCTGGTGGGTACAATGTGGGGTCAGCCCTTCTTCACCGTCGCCGTCCGCAAGTCGAGGTACACGCATAAGCTCATGGAGGCGTCCGACAGCTTCACGGTCTGCCTGCCCGCCAAGGGAATGGCCGAGGTCCTTGAGGTCTGCGGCACCAAGTCGGGCCGCGATATAGACAAGTTCAATGAGCTCAACCTGACGGCTAAGGACGGGCACGATGTGAAGGCCCCCTACATAGGGGAGTGCCCCGTGCATTACGAGTGCAAGGTCGCCTTCAAGACGGAGATGCAGCCAGGCGAGCTCATGAGGGAGATTGAGGACAAGGTCTACTCGAGCGGGAACTACCACGTGCTCTACTACGGGCACATCAAGGGTCTCTACGCCGTAGACGGGGTATCCGAGAAGCTGCCGTGAGGGTCGGGAAAAGTGAAGATACTCATCGTCTACGACTCGGCCTCCGGGAACACCGAGAAGATGGCGCACTATATCGGGGAGGGGGTCGAGGAGGAGGGCGTCGACGTCGAGGTCAAGAAGGTCGATGAGGCGTCCGTCGACGAATTGACAAAGGTTGAAGGCCTCATAATTGGCTCCCCCGTCTACTACGGCCTCCCCACGGCGAAGATCAAGGCGTTTCTGGACGAGTCCGTGAAGTACCACGGCAAGCTCGACGGCAAGGTAGGTGGAGCATTCACGAGCAGCGGGGGTATCCACTCGGGCGCGGAGACCACCATCATGGCCCTCAACGAGGCCCTGTTCATCCACGGGATGGTCATCCAGGGGACATCAAGCACCAACCATTACGGAGCGGCCTCGATAGGAGCGCCCAACGACAAGGAGATCGAGGCCTGCCAGAAACTGGGGAAGAGAGTGGCCGCGCTAGTGAAGAAGCTGCACGGCTGACCCCTTTTCTATAAACTGGTAACCAACCTCTCCACGGCGTCCATCAGTCGGCTAGTGCACATCCCCCTTCTCTCGACCTCTGCCTCAGAGAGGGGATCGAAGAAGCTCTTCTTGGTCAATGGGTTGTCGCTCACGACGTGGACGGCCACGGCCCTCATTCTGTACAGGCTCGCGATGACGTAGATCGCTGACGTCTCCATCTCGATGCCGAGGAGGTTCCGGGAACTCCAGTGCTCAAGGAACTCCTTCGTCTCGGCGGCGAAGGCGTCTGTCGTGAAGATGGGACCGTAGTGGACGTCGACGTCGTAGTCATCGTATACTTCATCAAGAATCATCGACATATCTTTGAGGAGGTGGAAGTCGGCGACCGCAGGATACTGCTCTTCGGCGAAGTACTTCGACGCCCCCTCCCCTCTCAGGGCGGCCGTCGGCACGATGATGTCCCCGACCTTGATGTCGGGCTGGAGAGCCCCGATGAGACCCAGGTAGATGATGCTCCTGCAGGGGGTGAACCGAAGATAATAAGTGCAGTCCACCGCGACGGGGCTTCCAACCCTCGAGTTGAAGACGGATACAGGTCTCCCGCCCATCGAGCCGTTGAACCCCCCGTTGAACCCCGTGCAGTCCACGGCGTCCTCAGTTCTCGCCCTCAGCTGACTGAGCATCTCTGTGATCGGCGTCAGCACTACGACGTCGGATATCTCGTCGACGTCGCATCCATAGAGCACCCTCGTGAAGGCGTTCGGGTCTCCCTCAGGCATCATTTCCATGACTCACCTGAAGATGAACCTCAGAAATGCGTTATAACGCTTACTAGCGTTGAAGGAAACCGTTATCCAGCAACGAGGCACCCATGATACGGAGTGTAAAGGTTGAGGGTCGTAGGGAGCGTCCTTGAACTCATCGGCAACACGCCCATGGTCAGGCTCGGCAAGATTCCGGACGAGTCCGGAGCGGACGTCTACGTAAAGCTGGAGTACACCAACCCCAGCGGCAGCCTCAAGGACAGGATCGTCATGGAGATGATCCGGGAAGCCGAGGCGGAGGGCAAGCTAAGGCCCGGGTACACTATCATAGAGGCGAGCACCGGCAACACAGGCACCGCGCTGAGCTTCGTGGGCACCTACCTCGGATACAGGGTAGTCATCTACATGCCCGAGGGCATGACCCCCGAGAGGATCAGGCTCATGGAGAGCTACGGCGCCGAGGTGCACGAGCTCAAGCTAGAGCCCAGCTCCGAGGGGAGCGTCGCCGGGGCTGAGGTGGAGATCGACACCAGGCTGAGGTGCCTAGAGATCGAGCGGACCCAGCCCGAGACCTGGTGGTCCCGCCAGTTCAGCAACCCGGCCAACACGAGGGCCCACGTCAAGACGGGGAGAGAGATCCTGAAGCAGATGGAGGGGAGGGTCGACGCCTTCGTAGCATCCATCGGCGTCGGAGGGACCCTCTACGGAGTCGCGAAGGCCCTCAAGGAGGTGCTCCCCGACGTCAAGGTCATTGGAGCGGAGCCAGCATCCGCCAGGTATCCGATCAGCGAGGGGTACAGCAGGGTGCCGGGGGCCATCAACGAGGTGACGGGGGGCATCATCGAGGAGATGATCGAGAGCGGGCTCATCGATGAGGTCGTCAAGGTCTCCAACGAGGACGCCGTGGAGACCTCGGACAGGCTCGTTAAGGAGGAGGGCCTCTTCTGCGGCATATCATCGGGTGCAAACGTCTACCTCGCCACGGAGATAGCAAAGGAGCTGGGGAGAGGAAAGAGGGTCGTCACCGTCCTCCCCGACAGCAGGGACAGGTACCTGACCGAGAAGAAGTACACCACCTAGGACGAGATCACCCTGAGGTCCCTGTCCCCCTCACCCTTGACGATGGACTGGGTCCTCCTGGGCGAGAGCTCGATCCTGAAGTTGACGAGGCGGACGAGCTTGACAGCCCTCTTCGACGCCTCATCGAGGGCGCCCTCGACTAGATCCACCCACTCGAGCTCGGTGACTCTATGCTGAGTCGTGATGTAAGGCATACCCAACTCCTCTGAGATCTGGGAGATATACTTGGGCCGGTCCTAAAGTATCGCGATTATCAAAGTGTGTTCTTCTTTGAGAGTACCCTCAGCTTCTTCTGCATCTTCTTCAATGACCCATTCACCTTAACGTGATATCAAACAATATGTTATCAAGATCATGGATATTTAAACACAAGTGATGATAAATCAGAGAAAAGGGGCTCAAAGACAGGCCCGTTATCATGTTTCCATCAAGATATCTGATTTCTAGTCATCAAAATGAGCGGCATGAAGTTCAACAATTTCGAAATGTTACCTCCCGAGACCTATCTCGGGGACAAAGATGAACACTGGAAACCCAGAAAGACGTCGATACTGTGTCACCGAACGAAGAGATGGTAGAGTGACATCAGTCAGAAATAGCTAGTCTAGAAAAATTCAACAGGAACGACCGAAGTTGACTGAGCAGTTTCCTGTGTACGCACAGATGTAGCAAATACTTCAATTGGGAATTAAGCAGGCGCCGGGCTCCCGAGGAACGGCAAGGCCGCCCAATAGGCCGCCCCGACGGCAACGAGGGACGACGGTCGACGCACAGGGGCCCCACCCAAACACCATCCATGGAAGGCCCAGAGGTGAGGGTCAGGGAGAGCATCCAAGTCTCACTAGCGCCGGACACTCTTGTCCATTGAGACCCCGAGCTCCGCCTCCAACTCGGATTTCTCCTTGGAGAGCCTCCTGAAGCTAAGGATCACTTCCCGGATGAAGTTGATGTTTAAGAGTCTCTCCAGCTCGGCGAACTGGAACTTGTACTGGTTGAACTCGGGTACCCTCTCTAGGTCCGTGAAGGCGATCTTGTTCTCGGACCAGTAGCTGTCGTCGATCTCGTTCCGGAGGCCGAGGTTGAAGGTGTGCATCGTGCTCCAGATCCTGCTCAGGAGTTCCTTGCGGCCTAGGTACTCCTGGGTCACCCTCTTCAGCTTTATCAGCTTCATCGTCTCGTCGTTGTAAGGAGCGTCCGTTGAGCTTACCTTGACCCCCTCATGCATTATGCGCCGGTTCCCGTGTAACTGCATCTATTTATTTGTAAACAACAATATACAAACTTTAAGGGATACTAAGACGTGACAGTAAAACGTGAGAGTGGGCAGTGACACCGCTTCATAATTATTTTAATATTGACAGTAACAGTAGGAACGAACGTCGATCGATGTTTAGGGGTTCCTTGAGCGATGCAGGGAAGAAACCGGCTGAGACTGCCTGATTTTATACACTTTCTGGCGAAAGATGGCTTAGTCGAGGGCAGCAACATACTTCTGGCGGGTCCACCGGGTGTGGGCAAGACGGTCTTCTGCGAGAACATCGTGAAGAACTACCTCCAGGAAAGCTCAAGCTGCCTCTACATCACCCTCGAGAAGACCCCTGAGGAGCTCACCTTCTGCTTCCAGACGAACGGAGTGGATCTCCACGGCGACGGGATAAGGGACAGGATGGTCTACGTCGATGGGTACACCTGGCTCATCGGCAAGTCCAACGAGAAGTTCTTCATCGACAGCCTGAACAACCTCACGGAGCTCAACTTCAAGATATTCAGCGCGGCGTCCCAGCTGGGCAGCCCGCTGATCGTGATCTTCAACTCTATCTCGCCCCTCTCCCTGTACAACCCCGAGACGTTCGTGCTGAAGTCACTGCAGCTTCTCTTCGCTAGGGTCAAGGAGATAAACGCGATCGGAATCTTCGTCGTACAGTCCGGGGTGCACAGCCAGGAGTTCTATAAGACCCTAGAGTACCTCGTGAACGGGATCTTCGACATGAAGCTAGGCGAGGACAAGGGATCAATAGTCAGATATTTCAGGATCCGTAGCCTGAGCTCGAGCTCACACGAGACGAACTGGGTCCCCTTCACAATCCACAACACGAGAGAGATCGAGATGAAAGCCGCGAGGAGGGTTGAGAATGTCTAGATATGAAAATGACTTTGAAGGAAGGGTGCAGTCAGGCATCCCCGGACTGGATGATCTGATAGAGGGCGGATTCATCAAGAGCTCATCGATCCTCCTCAGGGGAAAGGCAGGGACAGGGAAGACCATCTTCGCCCTCCACTACCTGGTTTACGGCGCGGGCAACGGGGAGCCTGGAGTCCTCCTCTCCGTGGAGGAGAACCGCAAGGACCTCTACAGGGAGGCAGCGAAGTTCGGGTGGAACTTGGAGTCCCTCGTCGACGACGGCAAGATCGCCATAGTAGAGCGGCAGCCCTCCTACAGCATCACCATCCTTGAGGTCGAGAAGGCCGCCAAGCGGATAGGCGCAAAGAGGGCGGTCGTGGACTCGATACCTGCCCTATTCACGAGCTACCCCAACGAGCTTCAGACCTCAGAGATGAGGTCGGCGTTCCACCTGCTCTGCCAAGTCCTCACGGAGTCATGCGGTTGCACGGCCCTCCTCATCACCGAGGTAGACTGGGCCCAGAGTGTCCCGTTCGAGGAGTACGTCCCCAAGGGAGTCATCGAGCTCAGCACAAGGATGATGGAGGGGACCTCGAGGAAGTTCCTCATGATAAGCAAGATGCGGGAGATGCGTCACAGCAAGAGCATGCATCTCTACGAGATAACCAAGAGGGGCTTCACCCTCTTCAGACCGAACAAGTATAAGAAGGAGGTTCTGTGATTGGAGAAGAACTTATTCAAGACTGGAGTCAGCGGCTTGGACATGATGCTGGAGGGGGGCATACGATGGGGCTCGACTGTCACTATCGCGAGCGACCTTCAGGACAGGGTTACCCTGTGCCACAACATCGTGGAGAACGCGTTGAAACGTGAGGTAATCGTCTACTACATGTGCTTCAAGGAGGCGCCTGAGCGTATACGCTACCTCATGGACGAGACAGGAATAGATGTCGAGAGGTACGAGCAGAAGCGGCTGCTGAGGCTCTACGCGCCCCTCGAGACGGAGCAGACGGGTATGATGAACTCCTCAGGGGAGCTGCACAGGGCGGAGGAGCTCCTGAAAGTCTTCAACGACTTCATAGGGGGCATCATGAAGCAGGTCGCCCTCCACGTCATGGCAGGGAAGAAGGTGCTCTTCGTGCTCAACAACGTGAGCGCCCTGAACGACCTGCTCTACGAGGACCCCCGCTGGAAAGACTTCACCGTTAGGGGATCCAGCTGGCTGAGGAAGCTCATCAAGGTCGTCAGCTTCCAGATAGCGGACATAAAGGACCTGGAGGTCGCTGAGACCATCGCAGACTTTTGCATGGTGATGAAGAACATTGACGGAATACCTTACATCAAGATCACGAAGGTCTCCACCGCTGGCTGGGTCCCATACATCTCGACCTACAACAAGATAGAGATCGCGGAGGATTTCATTTAGGAGGCTGAAAAGAATGAGTATAGAAGAAGAGATAAGCAAGTGCGGCAGGATCCACGACGTCCTGGCTGAGCACTGGAACTGGGCATACTACGACACGGAGCACGGGGAGTGCTCCTGGCTGCTCGCCGAATACGTGTCGAGACTCAAGGAGGACGTCGAGAATAGGGTCCCCGTCATACTCAATGAACTCGAGGAGCTCGTCGAGGAGCACACCGGAAACAGCTATCACATACTTGACGTGGGATGCGGCGTCGGTGGTTTCATCCAGAACTCCCTCAAGATTCTGGAGAAGAAGCACCCTGACATTGAGTTCAAGGCGACTGGCATCGACATAAGCAGCGAGATGATCGAATACGCTAGGGTCAACCTTCAGGACACCGGTGCCGAGCTGATATGTGAAACAATTACGAACCGTCAGCTGAAGTTCGAGAACGAGCCCTTCGACGTCGCCATCATGATGGTGACCCTCTCCTTCTACAACGATGAGAACGCGAAGGACGTCCTGAGATCAATCATCAGCAGGTTGAAGGAAGGGGGCTACCTACTTGTCCTGGACTTCGCCTGGACATACATCTGGAGCGGTTTCAAGCTGTTCTCGAAGCCCCTTCAGAGCCTGACCGACACCTTCTTCTCGCACCTGATTGGGGAGTCTTTCAACTTCTCCAACCGCACCGAGGAAGAGCTGAACGATCTCATCACGGGAATGGGGTACACGGTCGTAAAGTCCTATCTGTCGGAGAAAAAGTCCAAGATGAAGGGCATGCTCGTCATCAGGGCCCAGAAATAGAGTTAATCACTCCATTTTTCTGATTCTTTCCAAGTGATTGTGGAACCTATAGTCTTTTATGTACGCGTAAGGGACGCCGAGCTCCTCGTACAGGTTCTCCAGTATGAGGTCCTCGACGATGACGTGCCCAGACCCGAGCATCTTCGTCAGTATCTCCGAGAGAAGTATAGGATTGCTGGGGATCTCATCCCATCGAACCGAGTAGATCCTCAGGGCCTTGTTGATCGTGCCGGAGACCCTCTTCCCGAAGATGGTCTGCAGAGTCGTCTTGATCGTAGTAATTATGATCTCATCTCTCATGTCTTCGGAGACTTCAAGGTTCGATGGAAGACGCTTTTCCATGGGTCTCAACCAACACGTCACTCGCTTCGGGATTCTCCTATGGGCCTGTAATACCTCTTCATGAGCTCCAGCTCGTTCACCCTGTCCTCAAGGTAACTGGACATTTTTTTCTCATCGAATTCGCTCTCCTCCCTCTGTTTCTCCAGCTGCTCCTTGAGGACTTTCAGCAACTTCTCGATCTTGACAGGTTTGAGAAGGTACCCGTCAGCTCCCCTGTTGAGAGCCTGAATCGCGTTCTCCAGCGAAGGATAGCCTGTGACGATAATCTTCCTCATCTTTGGGCGCATCTCGTCGATCATCTTCAGGAGATCTGTCCCCTCTATGTCGCCCAGCTTGACGTCAAGAAACACGAGGTTGAAGTACGAGTTCTTAATCTTCGAGAGGGCCTCATCCCCGGACACGGCCGTCTCGACAGTGTAACCTTCCTCTTCCAAGTTTATCTTGAAGACTCGCCTAATGCTCTCATCATCGTCTACCACAAGTATCCTAGCGTCGTCCATCCCCATCTTCCTCCTCTAAAGTGTCAACTATCACTAACGTTTGAAGTATTTTGACTTTAATATTAAGCATTATGGATTATAGATGAGTACTGAGAGGCCGACCTACATGTTTTCACATAAAATTAAGTATTTTCCTACATGTTTTCATATAAGGACAGAATCTCATCCGCTCTGAGGGCGTCAAGCTCATCGGGCAGCTCCGATTTTCCGGGTAAAACGATGGTGAACGTCGTTCCAAGCCCTTCAACGCTCTCGACTGAGACCGTCCCTCCGTGGGCCTCAACTATACGCTTGCAGATCGCGAGACCGAACCCCATCCCCTTCGCCTTGGTCGTGAACAGGGGCTTCCATATGTCATCAATGATGGCCTCAGGTATCCCGACTCCCGTGTCGGCGAAGTACAGCTCAGCCCTCTGGAAATCAGCCCAGCCTGAAACCGTGAGAGTGCCCCCGTCAGGCATCGCGTCCACGGCGTTCTTCAATATGTTCACGAAAACACGTTTCATCTGCAGGATGTCGACCTCAATCTCTCCGTCATCCACCTCACAGACGACCCTAGCATTCTCTGGGAACTCTGTTGACGAGATGGCGTCCTCCACCAGGTCCCTGAGGGCGATTCTAGATCGATCGAGCTTGATCTCCCTTGAATATTCGAGGAGATCGCTGATGATCTTGTTGGAATCATCAACGTTCCTATCTATCAGGTCGAGCATCTCTCTGCTCCTCTCGTCGGACCCGAGCTGCGACCTCTCACGCAGGTAGTACGATGCCCCAGAGATGGCCGTAAGGGGATTCCTTATGTCGTGACCCACCATCGCCGCCAGCTCCCCAATGGCCGCCATCCTCTCTGCGTCCCTGAGCTCACCGGTCCTCTCCTCGACGATCCTCTCAAGGTACGTCGAGTATCGACGGAACTGCGCCTCCCAGTAAGCCTTGGCGCGCTTCGGCTCAGTGATGTCGTGGATCACGATCGCCCTGTAGGGAGAGAGTTTATCGTCCCCAATGCTGATAAACTCGACCTGATAGAAGCGCTCGTTTTCATCCTCCCCGTATCGGATCTCCTTCGTAGAACTGAGGTCTTCCAAGTCCAGATCGAGGTCCCTCATCCAAGCCAAGCCAATCTCATCTAGCCTAAGACCTGATATATCGGAGGATTTGGAGTCGAGTAGGTTCAGCGTCGCCTGATTTAAGTCGATTATTCGCCTCTGTCCATCCACGACGATGATGGCATCGCTGATATTTTCGATGATGTAACATCGATCAGAGCGTCTTCGCATCCTTTCGGAAACGTGACCTGGAATGAGGGCACTAGCGAGCCTCCCCCGCCCCAACTTTCCCCAAATAATGAGAGTTAACGCCAGTAAGACGACTGCAGCTGCTGTAATCACCTGTACTGACAGTCCCCCATCACCCCCCATATCACAGACTTTCTAGTGA
>DATLAV010000137.1:0-7064 GCA_035527235.1 Patescibacteria group bacterium
AGGCAGAGACCCCCAGGCGGGTTGGATAATGCACCACGAGGCTCTTCTGGGCGCTAAAGAGGTCATCAAGGAAGTCAACGAGGACTTCGGCAAGACCTTCGGCCGCAAGTACGGAAACGGCTTGACCGAGACGTACAAAACCGAGGGCGCTGAGGCCGTCCTCGTCACGATGGGCTCCATCGCTGGAACGACTAGGGCCGCAATCGATAAGCTACAGGCGGACGGCAAGAAGGTGGGCATGATAAAGCTCAAGTGCTTCGTGCCGTTCCCGGTCGAGGACTTCCAGGAATACGGCAAGCAGTTCAAGGCGATCGGAATGATAGACAGGAACATCTGCTTGGGTCACGGCGGCGCAGGCTACAGGCTAATCAAGGACACACTATACGACGCAGACGATAGGCCGGAGGTTCTGCAGTTCCATGCAGGGCTGTCGGGCAAGGAGGTCAGGGTCACCGACATGGTCAGAGTAGGAGAGAAAGTGCTTAAGGCCGCTCAGGGGGAGAAGGTCTCCCTCGTGGAGTGGGTTTAAGAGGAGCCGATGAGGTGAATAAAAGATGAGTCAGAGAATAACAAGAGCTCAGATACCCTTGGAGGAGCTTACCATCACCCCCGGCAGCGCATGCCAGGGATGCGGGGCGGCTCTAGCGTCCAGGCTAGCCTTCAAGGCAATTGGACCCAACGCAATCAGGATCGGAATCCCTTGTTGCCCAGACTCGGTCACAAGGCACCCGAGGGGTGGCGGCGGCGCCTTCGAGGGCGGCGGCGCTGCTCTCACGGGCACCGCAAGGGCCCTCAAGGCCCTGGGCCGTGAGGACGTCCACGCTGTGGGCTTCTTCGGAGACGGTGGCACATATGACATTGGCTTCCAGGGCATATCGGCGGCTGCAGAGCGGAACGAGAACATCTGGATCATAACCAAGGACAACGAGGCCTACATGAACACGGGTAACCAGCGCAGCAGCTCCACGCCTTTATACGCCATGACCACCACCACTCCTGTAGGTTCGAAGACTAAGGGCAAGCAGATGGAGAAGAAGAACATACCCATGATCTTCGCTGCCCACAAGGTACCCTTCATAGCGACCGCGTCGGTCGGCTATCCAGAGGACCTGATCGCTAAGATCCAGTACGGCAAGACGGTCAAGGGCTTCAAGATGGTGATCATCCACAGCCCATGCCCGGTAGGCTGGCGGTACGACCCGTCGAAGACCATTGAGGTAGCGCGCTTGGGCGTCCAGTCCGGCGTCTGGCCGCTATACGAGATCATCGACGGCGAGTCGTTCAAGCTGACCTACAAGCCGAAGGAGCTCAAGCCAGTCTCAGAGTACATGAAGGCGCAGGCCAGGTTCAGGCACGTCACTGACGACCAGATCGCCTTCGTCCAGGGGAACACCACCAAGAAGTGGGAGAAGCTCCTGAAGGCAGACGAGACAGGCCAGGTCATCGTATAGACTAGCAAACTAGAAAAAACCCTTTTTTCTTTTTTCTTTTTTCTTTATTATCTTCTTCGAAAAGAAACAATAATAGGATCATCCGACATTCTAGCATCGACTCGTGTCGGGGCCTCTCGATACGCCCCGCTTGGATATGATGAGATGAGTTTCAAGGGCTCGAGAAACGAGGCGCTGCTGTTATTAGTTGTCCCTCTGGTGGTCATCGCTCTACTGGTCTATGGTCTTGCGACGAGGCCTCTGCTAGTCTACAGCCTATCGACCCCCCTCGACTACAACGCCACCGTCAACCTCGAATCAGGGGGCCTCGAGTTGGACTTAAACGTGGAGAACGTGGGGGCCTCGCCCTCGCGCGTGACGCTGAGAGTCCGGCTATACAACGCAAGCCTCGCCGAGCCCGTTGAAGCTGAAATAGCGCACAAGCCGTATTACGATGAGTTCTACATCCACATAGACGACGCCGTCAGGAGGTATGAGAATGGCGTTGAGACCCTCTACATCGAGCCCGAAGGCGAAGACGGGTATCTCGCAGTGACCTTTATTGCTCAGCCCCGGCTGGGGACGAACCCCGCAAGGGGATTCTATGACAGCCTCGCAGTTTTCAGATCCCAGAGACCCACCGCGCTGCTCCTCAAGAACATGGGGGATGGCGTTTACAAGCGTGTCCAGAGCAAGTAGTGGACGCCTGCCAAAGGTTCATTGAGAATTTGGAGAGGGATTGGGTCGAGGAATCGTACGGGGATACGAAGGTGGTAGACCCCTCTCCGAACACCACATCCCACCCCAAAATAAAGCATTTACCAACCCCACAACCATACCCGAGAACCCTACAAACAAAACAAAACCCTAACCAGTACCCAGAACACAGGTCACAAACCACTACCCAGAACAAAGACAACCCCTCCAAAATCCCTTTTAAAAATAAAGACCCAGAAAAGCCAACAATAAACAGGTCGAGGAATACAGAAATGAAAAACAGAAAAGCACTCAGCCAAGTAATAACCACACTCATACTCCTCGTAGTAGCAGTACTACTAGCAGCCGTCGTCGCCTACTACGCAACAAACATCACCATGACAAGAACCCAAACCGAGGAAATACAGTTCAGCAAAGCACACGTCTGGGTCAACACCACAGGAGCAGTAGCCGCCTTCAAACTCCAGAACCTCGGAGGCAGAGACATCCTCCTGGACAGAGTCACCGTACGAGGCGTCGACTCCCCGTGGAGCAACCTCTGGTACTACCGCATCCCCTCAGGAACCATCGTCACCTCCGACATGAACGTCACCAGCTACGACGCCCTCACCGGAGCATGGGCAGTGCTCCACGGCTGGAACTTCACCCAGGCCACCGATGACATCCCCCTGAACTCTGGGGCGGAGCTGCTGGTCTACGTGAAGGGGCCGGGGAACGTCCAGATGGATGATCTGGGTACGACCATCAGCTTGAGCGTTTACACGAATAACGCGAACTATATTACGGAGTGTAACGTGGAGTCGGCTACGGAGCAGTGATCTGGGTTGTCTCGTAGGAGTAAGCTGGATCTGGTTTTGGGGGTGCTTCGGGTGGTTCGGGGTGGTGTGGATAAGCCTACTCGGATTATGTATGCTGTGAATTTGAGTTGGCGTCCTACTCAGGGTATTCTGGGTGGTTTGGTGGAGCAGGGGTTGCTTGCTGAGGTTGAGGTTGAGGGTGAAAAGCGCAGTCGTCGTCGTTACGTGGTTACTGAGAAGGGCTTGGGTGTGTTGAGCTACTTCGATGGGGCGAGTGCGTTGCTTGACCTTGACGAGGTCATAACACAAGAATAACCAAATACATTTTTTCCTTCGTTTATTTTTATTTCAACTCGGTCCAGTCCGAATCAGGTCCGTCCTAGGGAGAAGATAATAAATGTCATGAACAGAAGCAATGACGGTGAACTCTCGTGGAAGGGGTGGACCTGGAACTCAGGAGGAGGCTGACCAAGGTCTCGAAGCGGCTCTCAGATGAGGGCCTCGCCCCCGGGACCTCCGGCAACGTCAGTGCCAGGATCCCCGAGACCGGGACGTGCCTCATAAAGCCCTCAGGCGTCAGCCTTGGCGCGATGAAACCCGAGGAGTTCGTCGTCGTCGACATCGAGACTAGGGAGCTCCTCAGGGGGGAGGTCAAGCCCAGTATCGAGACCCCTTTCCACACTACCCTCTACCGCCTCCGACCCGAGGTGGGGAGCGTGGTGCACGTCCACCCCCCATGCGCCATTACGCTCTCCCTCATCGGGGAGGAGATTAAGCCCATGACCATGGAGGTCTTCGACGCACCAGGCCTGGCGAGTGGGATAACAACGTCCAGGTACGCCCTACCCGGCTCTGAGGAGCTCGCGGAGAACCTCGGGGAGGCCCTCAGGCTCTGCGTCGCCACTTTGATGCCCCATCACGGCGTCACGGCGCTGGGCAGGACCCCCGAGGAGGCTGCCACCAACGCCATCGTCGTCGAGAGGATGGCCTCGATCCAGCATAGAGCCATGCAGGTTGGGACGCCGGAACCCCTACCGGACTCCACTCTCAAGGCGCTCGTGGAGTTGGCGAAGGAGAGGGGTCTGCTCTGCTGAGGTATACTCTTCAAGAGAATCTGATGGGAGCTTGAGGATTCTGAATAGGTGGAACGTGAATGACGACGCCGCCCTGTACAGCCACGAGGGCTCCCCAATCTCAAGTTACGCGTTCTATCTAAGGGCACTTGATCCTGCCTAGGCTCCACATGTACACCGCCGGAGCATGAAACGTCAAGCTGGCGTACAACTGCGAGGAGAACCCATCAAACATCGAGCTCCCCGGAATTGTGGTGCCCGAGAACATGCTCCCCCTGCTCATTGTCACCACGCTGAACCCGACTCTTGTCTATAGCGTTAGGAAAAAGAGGAAGTAGCGTTTATCGAAGTTCACTCGGTCGGCGCGTAGTAGCATCTCTTGGGGATGTGGACCTTCCCATCCTTCCTGAGCACCTTGATGGCCTTGGAGACCTCCTTGCTCTCGATGCCGAGCACCTTGGCGATCTCCCCGGGCCTCATGGGCTTGCCGGCATCCTTCATGGCCTTCAGGACGGTCTCAGCGCTCTCGCTCATGACTTCATCACTAGAATCCATTGGTCTCTAGAGGACGCGATTTTATTAACGTTACCTTAGGCGTAAAAAAGAAAAAAAAGGGGTGGAGTTGTCTAGACCTTCCGGGTGAGCACCTTTCCGGGCCGCGCCTCGGTGTGCTTTCCCTTCTCGACCACCTGGACGCCGTTGACGAAAACGTGCTCGATTCCCTTCGGATGCTTCCGGGGCTCGATCTCCGTGCTCACTATCTTGAGCTTTTTCAAGTTCATGAGCACGATGTCGGCGTATCCGCCCTCCTTGAGTACTCCCCTTCCTTCCAGTTTGTGCACCCTGGCCGCCATCGTTGAGGTCTTCTGAACCGCCTCCTCGACTGTGAATACGTCGCCGTCCCTCACGTACTTGACGTAGAACATCGGGAAGGCGCTGAAGGTGTTGATGCCCGGGATGCTGTAGGGCGGGCTCTTGGACTCATGCTTCTGGTCGAAGACGCTGGTGTCGAGGCCGACCATACCCTTCGGGTGTGTGTAGTACTGGAGGTAGCACTTCCTTGGCTGCAGCTGGCCAGTGACGCCCCTGCAGTCGGGGTCCTCGGCTATGATATCGAGCCAGGTGTCCCACTGGTCTGTGCCCCGCTCGGCGGCGATCTCGGCGATGGACTTACCGTCGAGGCCGGGTATCTTGCTCTTGAGGACATAGATATTGTCGGCCCAGTGGGGAGCGGTGTTCGGGTTGTAGGCAACCCTGATGAACCACTTGCCCCTGCGTATGGCGTCCTTCACCTCCTCGCGGAAGTCCTTAACCTTCAGCCACTTGGCGAACTCTTTCCGCCCCCCTAGCTCCCTGAGCCAGGGTGGGTAGAGGCTGGAAAGGTAGGGCATCGTGGCGAAGCCGCTCCGGGTCATCTGGGGTATGGCGTCCCAGGTGATGTCCAGGAGCTCCTTGGAGTCCTCGGTGATCATGTCGATGGTGACCTTCAGGTTCGCTGCCTCGAGGGGCTCGGGGGCCGGCGGATGGATCTCCCAGCCCGTACTCAGGTGGGCGTAGTGGAGCCTGACGCCGGTCTTGTTGTGGACGTCGACGCACTCCATTAGTGCGGTGATCTTCTCGTTGGGCACGTGGCCCGCGGCGACCCCCCTGCGCCTGCCGGTCCTTCTCCAATGGGGGCAGTAGACGCCTCCGTACTCCTTGAGCGCCGAGACGCCGTCGACGATCTCCTCGTGGGCGGCGAAGACGTCGGGGTCATAGTCGAGGCCTGTGCTCATTCCGATGCAGCCTTCCTTCATGGCCTCGTGGATGAGCTCCCTCATCTCCGCCCACTCCTCCTTCGTGGAGTGGCGCTTGAAGTCGTTGCCCATCACCTTGGTGCGCACCGTGCCGTGGCCGACGAGGGGGGCGTAGTTCATCGAGATGCCCGTATCCTTGACGACCTTGAAGTAGCCTCCCATGGTCTTCCAGCTGATGGTCCTGCCGTAGATCTGGTCCATCCACTCGTTGATCTGCTCCAGGCTGTAGTAGCTCTGGTTGGGGTAGAACTTGTACGGGTCGAGGTCCGGGAGGTGGTCGCTCAGGTCGCTTGGTAGCCTCATGAACTCCCCGACGGGTCCGGGTGAGCCACCGCACTGGCCCCCGACGAAGGTGGTCACCCCCTGCATCACGTAACTCTGGCAGAGGGGGTACTTGAGGAGGGTCCAGTCGGCGTGGCTGTGAGAGTCGATGAAGCCGGGGAGCGCGTAGAGCCCCTTGGCGTCGATGACCGCCTTGGCGTCGCCCTTGACGTCTCCGACCGCTGCGACCTTGTCGCCGACGACGCCTATGGAGCCTTGGTATGCCTTCTCCGCGATTCCATCTACGATGGTTGCGTTCTTTATCAGGTAATCATACTCTGACATTTGAATCTCCGAGGAGATAAGTGCCCTAACCTCATTTAACACTTATAGCTAGATTCGCTTTCCCCTTCAGGTAGAATTTTATTGATGATTGACGATATTCTCGATGGGAAGGGGTGACGTTTGAAAAGATGTGTGATGATTCTATCAAGGCCCGGCTTCTTCTGGGGGACGCCCCTATCAGGCCCTAGTTATTTGAAATAAGGATAAATATAGGTCATTTACATGAAATAAACTTAAATATCATTACATTCCTGCTTTAGAAGTAGGAAAAGGGTTCTAGATTATAAATTGACCATTCCAGATGCTCTCAGGTGGTTCGTGAACGTCGGCGTAATCAGAGAGGTATTGAGGGAGATCGAGAGTGGCAAGGAGAGCCAGATCTACCTCTGCCGAAGGGCCCAGCGCGGCGGCGCATCCCACCTGGTGGCCAAGGTCTACATACCCCGTGCCAAGCGGGCGTTCAAGGGGGAGAGCGTCTACAGAACGGGCTGGTTCATCAGGGAGCGGACGATAAGGAAGGCGGTCTCCAAGATGAGCCGGTACGGAAGGGCCTACGTGGAATCCCGCTGGGTGGAGCAGGAGTTCCAGACCCTCAGGAGGCTCTGGAGCCTCGGCGCCGACGTCCCCGTCCCTGTGCTCAAGCAC
>DATLAV010000138.1:0-5355 GCA_035527235.1 Patescibacteria group bacterium
CTGCGTGCCGTCCTTGGCGGAGAGGACCAATATCTCGAACTCCGTGTGCAGCATGTCCATCCAGTCCTCCAGCTCAAGCACCTCCTCGGCGAGTTGACGGCTGTTGAGGAGCAGCGCGGAGTACGCCAGATCCATCATCAACTCCGACGTGTCCTTGAGCTCCACGAGGTCGTTGCATATCTTCTCGAAGAGCTGATTGTCCTCAGACAAGGTCCTTTGACTCCCCCCTCGCCGCTCTCCCGAGTTTATCGATGCCCTCTGCGGTCCCCCTCGCTACAAGGACGTCCTCAGGCATGACGATCTCCTTCTCGGGGTTGATCATCCAGTGCCGACCCCGTCTCACCGCTATAATGTCAACACCGATCTCTGCCGCTAAGTCCATGTCCTCGACGGTCTTACCCGCAAGGATCGAGTTCTCGGATATCGAGACCCTCGCCAGATGCTCCTCGGTCCGCTGGAAAACTTCCCTCACTATTGGGTGGATCCCGATGTTGTTGAGGACTATTCCCGCGATGTCAGCTGCGGCGTCTGAGATGTTGTTGGTGAGGGACCCTACCTTGGCGACCCCCGCCAGGGACTCTGCGTCCTCCTTGTCCCTCGCCGCCAGCATGAGGTTCATGTTGAGTACGTAGACGAGGGCGTCCATCCTTCTCTCCAACTCAATGACCTCCTCGGCGAGCCCACGGTTGTTGAACAGCGCCGCTGAGTACGCGAGGTCTATCATGAGCTCGGAGATGTCCTTCATCATGATGAGAGTCTCGCGGACCGAGACGGGCGTATACTCCACTCTCTCAACTTCGCTCATAAAAGGGAAACTCCGTTGGGGGAGACTTCATCCTGTATAGTTCACCCTACGATTGCGAATCAGGTTACCCTTCAAGGGCTGAAGTATTAACCTTTTCGAGTAAAGCCCCCAAGAGTATCAGGCAAACACCTACCAGAATACGGGGTTATGAACAAGATTACATTAAAGAGAGGCCATAAACGGCTATAGATTCAGATAAAATTTTGTTATATTTACACATTTCTCTTATTATATTAAAATTAAATAAGAGAAACAGTTTTTTTCGTGCCAATATTTATACCTTTCTTAATGTTTTTAAAGAGGGAGCTCGGGGAGAAAAGGAGATCTTCAATTGAGCCCCCACGAGGTGGAAACCACCGTAGATTTCGAAGAAACCGTTCTCAAGGATCATCCATCACGCCTGACAGTTTACAGCCTTATCTCCAGATGGGCGAGTAAGACACCGGATTCGCCTGTGGTTAGAGCAAAGGGTCGAGCCCCGCTGACATATCGAGGGCTGAACTCCCACATCCTGAAAATAATGGATGACCTCAACTCGATGGGGATCACTAAAAATGAAAGGGTCGCACTTGTACTGCCCAACGGGCCGGAACTCGCCGTGGCATTCTTCTCGGTCTCCTCGTTCGCCACATGTGCCCCCCTGAACCCAGCCTATCGACGCGAGGAGTTCGAGTTCTATCTATCAGACCTAAGGCCGAAGGCGATCATCATGCAGACCGGTCTGAACACCGCTGCTATAGACGTCGCTCAGGAGCTTGGACTGAGGATAATCTGGCTGAAGCCAGCCGTTGATGCAGCTGCCGGCACGTTCGAGCTCGTGGGCGAGAAGACGGAGCATCCCGCCGAGGGAGGCTTCACTGACCCTGGGGACCTAGCGCTTGCGCTCCACTCGTCGGGTACGACCTCTAGGCCAAAGATAGTGCCGCTGACGAACGCAAACATCTGCGCTGCCGCCATCAACCTGCGGGACAGTCTGCAGCTCAACGGGGACGACGTCTACCTCAACGTCATGCCCCTCTTCCACATCCACGGGCTAGCCGTGATACTCTCGATGATCTCCGTTGGAGGGACGATACACTGCAGCCGCGGTTTCTCGGCAACATCCTTCTTGGACCAACTCGTGGAGACAAAGGCAACCTGGTACACGGCGGTCCCATCCATTCATCAAGCCGCCCTGGCCTTCGCCGAGAAGCAGATCGAGAAGGTAGGGAGAACAAGGCTACGTTTCATCAGGTCCTCCTCAGCTGCCCTCAGCCCCGGGCTCATGGCTAGGCTGGAGGAGGTCTTCGGCGTGCCGGTACTCCAGTCTTACGGCTTAACTGAGGCCTGCCACGTCTCGAGCAACCCCATACCGCCGAGGAGGCGCAAGCCGGGCTCAGTGGGGGTCTCGGCGGGACCGGAGATAGCCACCATCGATGACAACGGGGTAGTGAAGGGCCCCGGTCAGGTGGGGGAGATCGTGGTCCGGGGACTCAACGTCATAGATGGTTACGAGAACAATCCGGAGGCGAATGAGGGCTCCTTCAGGGACGGGTGGTTCAGGACGGGGGACGAGGGCTACCTGGACGAGGAGGGCTACCTCTACATCACTGACCGCATCAAGGAGATAATCAACAGGGGCGGAGAGAAGATCTCCCCCAGGGAACTGGATGAGGTCCTCCTAGGGCACCCGGACGTAGCCGAGGCCGTGTCATTCCCAATCCCCCATCCAGTGCTGGGAGAGGAGATAGCCGTCGCCCTAGTCCTCCGAGAGGGAGCGACCCTGAGGGAGTGGGACGTCCAGAGCTACGTCGCCAGCAGACTCGCCGAGTTTAAGGTCCCACGCCTCGTGCTCTTCCTGAACGAGATACCCAAGGGGCCGACGGGAAAGGTGCAACGCGTCGGCCTCGCAGAGAGGTTGGGCCTCGTCAAGCAGGACACGATGCCAGGGGGAGGCCTGCCCTCGAAGCAGGATCCAGACCCCATTCAGGATACCATCGCCAAGATCTGGGCCCAGGTGCTCCAAGTAGACCAGGCAAGCTGCCACTCCAGCTTCTTCCAGCTCGGGGGCAACTCGTTACTGGGAGCCCAGATCATCGCGAACCTGAGCGCCTCCTTCAAGATGCCTGACCTTCCCCAAGACTTCTTCGTGAAGGCGCCTACCATCGAGAAGATGGCCGAGTACCTGAAGCGTCAGCTCAACGAGCAGGTCATCTTGAAGACCATACGAAAGGGAGGCTCCAAGACCCCGCTATATCTGGTGCACGGTGAAAACGGCTCAGCGGAGGCCTTCTCAGAGTTGGCTGGCAGCCTCGGAAGGGGGAGACCCATCTACAGTCTTGAGGTGACCTACGATGACGGGCGATCCTCAGAGGTCGGCATCGAGGAGATGGCCACTAGGAACCTATTGAGGATAAAGGCGTCCCAGCCTGAGGCACCCTACATAATCGGAGGGCTCGACATCGGCTGCCTCGTGGCATATGAAATGGCGCACAGTCTGATGACCGAAGGCGAGGATGTGAGCCTGCTCGTACTCTTTAACCCACCTAACCCGAAAGAACTACCTGGCTTGAACTATCGACGGCCCCTCAACGGACTACTCAAGCCCTTCAGCCGCCTCATTTACCTCCTCGAGGGCTCGATCTACAACAGGAAAAAGGGCTCTGTAAAAGGAAGAAAGAGGGTCAAGTCAATGTACAGAGCGGCAAGAAAGTACAATCCTGGAGCCTATCATGGAAAGATCCTCCTGTTCACGCAGGAAAGAGAGGGGGAAGAGACAGGGCATTCATCTCAACTCGTCGATGCTTGGGGAGAGTACGCTGACATGATAAGCCAACTCAGTATCCCCGTTGGAGGAGATATTCTTAAAGATCCATGGATCAGGGAACCTGCGGCGGAGATAGACAGGATCTTGGACGAAATCAAGGGAACAACAACGGAAAGACAGGGAAGGGAAATCCAGATCTAATGAAGATTTGTAAACACCCCACTACTGATACGTGGATTACACCCCTGATGACCTTAGCGTTGTCGAAGGGAGAGATACACATTTGGAGCGCCAACCTCCTCCAACCGGACGACATCGTGGACCAACTTCATGGGGAGCTCTCCGAGGATGAGAAGGAAAGGGCCCGGGAGTACAAGTATGATAGGGATAGAAGGAGGTTCATCGTCTCCCGGGGGACGCTCCGTAGACTCCTGGGGCGATATCTCCAAGAAGAACCATCGAGGCTGGAGTTCACCTATGGTACCCACGGCAGACTGGAACTTAGAAGGAAGTTTCTGGGACAGGACGTCACATTTAACCTCGCACACTCCGAGGACTTGGCCCTTTACGCTTTCACAACGGGACTCAGTATAGGCCTGGATCTCGAGTACGTCAAGGAAATGCCTGACGCCGACGAAGTGGCGGCACGTTTCTTCTCAGATCGTGAGAACGCCATCCTAGAGGTGCAGGTGGGACGTCGGAGACTTGAGGCATTCTACAGGTGCTGGACCCTCAAGGAGGCATACGTGAAGGCCGTGGGTGCCGGGATGGCGTTCCCCCTAAGGAGAGTGGAGGTCTCGTTCACGTCCGGAGGAGCACGCCTGTTGGAGGTAAACGGGGACAGGCACGAGGCAGCGAGGTGGTCCATGTTCACCTTGGAGCCCGCTGAAGGTTACGTGGCTGCAGTTGCCGTTAATGGCATGAACTACCGATTCAAGCAGTATTCCGTTGATGAAAAACTTCTATCAGGCTAGTAACGACAGAGAACAGGCTCACCTTCGGATCGACAGTGAACCGTTAGGGCTTCTGGAGGGGCTTACCCTCCATCTCGTCGGGTATCTCCAGCTCAAGGGCTCTCAACAGTGTCGGGGCCACATCGAGGATGCCCATGTCCTCAACCCTGCCCCCCAGATCCTCCCGGGGATCGTAGTAGATGTACAACCCCATCCTGTCGTGAACGGCGTCGTCAGGGCCAGTGTCGTTCTCCGGGAGGTAGAGAGCCGGATGCCCCATGGTGCCCGCTGACCTCCAGTAGAGGTCATCGAAGTAGACCATCAAGTCCGGGGGATCCCCCCTGCACTCGGGGTAGATGTCCTCGGGCTTCAGCACGGCCGTGTCCCACTCCTCGCCGTCGGGCCCACGTATGCTCCTAATCCTCTCGGCCATCTCATCCCTTACCCGCTCGTAGTCCTTCGGGTCGACGACGCCGGTCTCCTCGCGACCCGTCACATTCAGGAAGATCCTGGCGTAGTAGCCACCCCAGCCCCATGCGACCGTGTTCTCCCAGTCGACGTCGACGTCCGTGAGCCTAGTGACTCTCTTGACGGGGCTCTTGAGCTTCAGCAGTCCCTGCTCCTCCAGCCAGCTGTTGATGCAGAAGGCCCCCTTCATCGCCTTTCCGCCGTGATCTGAGGCAACGAGGACCACGGTGTCTTCGTCAATGAGTTCGAGGAGCTCCCCCACCTTCTCGTCCAGCAGCATGTAGTAGTTCTCCATGACGTTCTGGAACTCGTTCCCTGGCTCATGGAGGGGGTGGGCCTCGTCGAAGTACTTCCAGAAGGCGTGGTGTATCCTGTCGAGGGAG
>DATLAV010000139.1:0-2040 GCA_035527235.1 Patescibacteria group bacterium
CGTCTAATTGTACGTCGGATAATGGAATTGGCGCATCTTTACACCACCGAATTTGGCTTTCAATCTGTCAGCGCTTATTTAAGGATACCGGGCAGCTTGAATTGACCATTTAGAGGCTGCTTTGATGGCCTACTCCGTCCATCCCAGGGTTCTCACGTCGAACTTCAGTATCTCGATGGCGTCCTCCGCCTTTGAGACTAGCTCCTTGACGCTCCCTATCTGGAGGACTCCGTAGATCATCCAGAGCCCCGTGGCCTCCTCGTGGTGCTGGGCGTCGACGGCGTGCATGTTCACCTGGGTCGCGACGACGGCGGAGAGCTTGTTGAGGGCTCCCGGTATGTCGTTGAGCATGGTTGAGATCTCCAGGAGCTTCGTGCCCGGCGGAAGGAAGTCGATGAACAGGGCTTGGATGTCCGCCCACGCCTTGAGAATCACGTGGCCCCCGGTCACACCGCCCACGTTCTCGGGGAGGAGCATGTACATCTCTCCCTTCTCATCAGACTTTATCTCGTATGTAGACTCGAGCTCGAATGCCTGGGGGAAGAACTCGGTGATCTCCCGGGAGGTGACGAACCCACCGAGCCCCTCGAGCTCGTCGACGATGTCGTCGGCGGTCACGTCCATGCCCTTGAAGTCAGCGATGTACTCGGAGACCCAGATGTTCCCCAGCCCGAAGGCGCCGCTGCTCAGGATGTTCACCCCCTTGGAGGAGAAGAGCTCGGTTACGCTGGCGAGGGAGCCCATGATGTCCTCCATGAAGACCCTGAAGTAGCTGACGTGGGGGTTAAGCCGCATCGTGGAGACCGAGAGCCGGGATGAGCCCGCGGTGCTTCCCCCGAAGAGGTTCTGCCCCGGGAAGAGGTTGAGTGCCCCGGCGATCTTCTCGTCGATGTACACCCTCCAGCCCCCCTCGACCTGCTCAACCTTGGAATGGCCGCACACTATCATCCGTCACACGCTCAGAAACCTGTGGTTGACTACTTGGAGCATGGATATTATAGGGTTTACGACAGCAATTTTGAGCCAGATGGACAGGTAAGCGCCTATATACCCCTTAGACATGTGGAACCTTGATGAAGCCCCTCGTCGTCCCCGCGATAATCGCCGAGAGCCAGGAGGAGCTCGACTCGATGCTGGAGAGGCTGAATGGTAAGGTGGAGCGGGTGATGCTGGACGTCATGGACGGAAAATTCGTCCCCAACAGGTCACTGGACTTCGACTTCAAGCTCCCCGAGGGCTTCGAGTACGAGGTGCACATGATGGCCGTCGATCCCCTCGAACGCCTCTCGGCCATGGCGGGGAAGGTGGATATAGGAATCCTCCACGTCGAGACCCTCACAGACATCAGGGCGGCGATTGAGAGGGTGAAGGAGCTGGGTCTCCAGCTGACGCTCGCACTAAACCCGGGGACAGAAGTCGACATCATCGAGCCCCACCTCAACGAGATCGACGGAGTTCTAGTGATGACCGTGGACCCGGGGGCCTATGGAGGTAAGTACATCCCGGAGGCACTGGACAAGGTGAGGCGGATCAGGGAGCTGAACCCTGAAGTCCCCATCGAGGTCGACGGAGGGATGAACGTCGAGAACTCCAGGGCGGCCAGGGAGGCCGGGGCCAACGTCATCGCGTCGGGCTCGTTCATATTGAAGAGCGAGGACGTCGAAAAAGCCTTGGAAGCCCTGTCACGATGACCCTGCCCCCATAAAAAGAATCTAATATCCCAGTATCGGTGTAGAGACAGGTGTCTAGATGAGAGTTCTTCAGCTACACTGTTCAGAGTTCGGCTACGAGGTCAAGAAGGAGACCCCCGTCGCAGAGCAGCCCGCCAACCCCAAGGAGGAGCAGCTCAAGGACGTTCTGGTCTGCTTCATCTGCTACGAGAAGAGCGACGAAGGGAGGACGGACGAGATCACCAAGGAGTTCGTGGAGAACATCAAGGTCGACGTCTCCAGGATCGGGTGCAGCAGCGTCCTCCTCTACCCGTACGCTCACCTCTCCAAGAACCTTGGGTCACCCCGCAAGGCGAAGGGATTCCTCAAC
>DATLAV010000140.1:0-17643 GCA_035527235.1 Patescibacteria group bacterium
CTGGCTCCTTGACCTCGACCATCCCGGTGTTAACGAGGACTGCTGAGAGGCTGTAAGTGCTGTCACCACAGGCGCTGAAGTAGCCGTCCGTCCAGAGGTAGATGACCCCCACGTCCGCCTCCGGAACTGTGGGCTCGGTGACGATGGCTCCGAGGAGGCCGGCGGACCCCCTCGGCTCCATGAGCATGGTGGGCCTCAGGTCATCGTAGTGTTTCCGGAAATACGCCTGCTTCTCGGCCATCGTCGCGCCCTTGAGCTTGGGGACTCCCCCGACGACGACCCTCGTCGCCTCCCCTGATGAGTGCGTGTCTATGCAGGATAATATCCTTGAAAACTTCATTACCGACACCTGTAGAGATATCGGTACGTTGCATATTTACTGTTTTTGGGAGCGGACCCTCAGGTAGATGACTGCGCTGAATAAGGCCGGGAAGTGGAAGATGAATAGCTCGAAGACGGGGTCGAAGACCGCCCATGCGGTCCTCTGGATCAGGAATGCCAATATAGAGATGATGATCAACACAATGGTCGTTTTACGCCAGGAGCTCGGATCCATGGAACCCAATATCTGCACTTCAGAGAACCTATCTCGAAGAAGGATAAAAGGATCAGGATTATTTAGGCTTCAGAAGACGGCTCAGGGCTATATCCTGCCAGGTATTGTCAGGTAGTACCCTTCGGAGGGTCATTGGCAGGGCGTTCTCATTGAGCTCCGTCAGCGCAATGTCTATGGGATCGCTGACGGCGTCTGGAAGCTCAACGAGGATCGGCGCTCCCATGGAGAGCTGTAACGCCCTCGCACCGATGATCCTCGCCCGCTCAAACCGTGTGAGCTTCGGGGGGCCGACCCTGATTTCCTTTGACAAGTCTATCGCATCAAATATGGGGTAGGAGTATATTACATTGGGGGCATGCCGCCGGGCATACCGCCCATCCCGCCCATGCCGCCCATGCCGTCGGGCATACCGCCCGGTGGAGCGCTCATCTTCGTGGCGGCGATGACGTCGTCGATCTTCAGCAGCAGCGTTGAGGCCTCTGTGGCCGACTTTATCGCCTGTACCTTGACCTGCATCGGCTCCAGTACGTTGAGCTTCTCCATGTCGGAGACCTTGCCCTCAAGGCTGTTGATCCCCATCCACAGCTTGCCCTTCTCGTGGCTCGACTGCATCTCAGAGATGGCGTCGATGGGGTCCATACCGGCGTTCTCAGCGAGTGTCGTCGGGATTACTTCGATGGCCTCAGCGAATGCGGCGACTGCTAGGCGCTCTCTTCCAGCTAGGCCCTCGGCGTACCGCCTCAGCCTGCGGGCGACCTCTATCTCGGGTGCACCGCCACCTGCGACGATCTTGGGCTCCTGGACGACGTCCCTGATGACGCAGAGGGAGTCGTGGAGGGACCTGTCAGCCTCGTCAACGATCCGCTCTGTTCCACCCCTGATTAGGATGGAGACCGCCTTGGGATTCTTGCAGCCCTCTACGAAGAGCATCTTCTCGTCGCCGATCTTTCTCTCCTCGACTGTCGCGGCGTAGCCGGCGTCGTCCTCGCTGAGGTCGTCGACGCTGGTCACTACCTTGCCGCCCGTGGCCTTGGCGAGGGCCTCGATGTCGCTCTTCTTGAGGCGCCGTGCGGCCATGATGCCCTCACGGGCCAAGAAGTGCTGGACCATGTCGTCGATGCCCTTCTGGGCGAGGAGCACGGTGATGCCGGCGTCTTTCACCTTCTTGACCATATCCCGGAGCATCTGCTCCTCCTGGTCGAGGTAGGCCTGCATCTGATCGGGGCTCTCGATGTGGATCTTCGAGTCGAATTCGGTCTTCTCGATCTCCAGGGAGGCGTTGAGGAGACCGATCTTGGCGTCCTTGACGACCTTGGGCATGTCGCTGTGGACGACCTCCTTGTCGATGATCAGCCCCTTGATCAGGGTCGTGTCCGTGAGGGACCCGCCCGGCTTCTTCTCGATCTTGATCATGTCGAGGTCGGCCTCGTACTTTCCGTCCTTCTCCTCCGCGACTTGCAATACGGCGTCGACGGCGATGTCTGACAGGTAGTCGCTGTAGCCTGAGATCAGCTTGCTGGCCATGGAGGTCATTGAGACCTTCTTCAGTGTCTTCTTGTCCTTGGGCTTGACCTCAATGGCTATCTCGTCGAGGAACTTTAGCGCCTGCTCCTGAGCATCCCTGTACCCGTCGATGATGACGGTGGGGTGGATCTTTTTATCCATCAGCTCAACGGCCTTGCCGAGGAGCTCGCCCGTGAGTATGACGACACTCGTGGTGCCGTCTCCGACCTCATCGTCCTGGGTCTTTGAGACTTCCACCATCATCTTGGCCGCGGGATGCTGGACATCCATCTCCTTCAGCATCGTAGCGCCATCGTTCGTGATCGTGACGTCGCCGAAGCTGTCGACAAGCATCTTGTCCATGCCCTTGGGGCCGAGTGAGGTTTTCACAGCCTCAGCCACGATGCGAGCTGCCTGAATGTTGGCGTTCCTCGCGTCGGGGCCCCTGCTACGCTCCGTTCCTTCTCTGAGAATTATAATAGGTTGACCACTGTAACCAGGTGCACTCATACTTATTTTCCACCTTGGAACTATAGACTTTCACATAGAAACGCAATATAAACATTTTCTTTGAGAAAGAAACGAAGCCATTTTAATATTTGGGTATATCGGGGTCAAGAAAAGGAGGGGAGAGACCACCGGGAAAGAGGTTGATCCTCAGCTCTCGGCCACGACTTTGTTCCCGATCGTCCCTATCTTGTCGATCCATATCTCCACGAAGTCGCCCACCTTGAGCAACCCCAACGGATGGGCGCTGCCGACTCCGGACGGGGTTCCCGTTGCGATGATGTCACCGACTTCGAGGGTAATACCTTCCGAGAGGATGCTGACGATCTTCTTTAAGTCGAAGATCATGTTAGCGGTGTTCGAGCTCTGCCGGGTTTCACCGTTCACCTTCAGCCAGAGATCGAGGCTCTGAGGATCACCGACCTCGTCCGAAGTCACCAGATAGGGCCCCATGGGGGCGAAGGTGTCGCAGCTCTTACCCTTGTACCACTGCCCATGTTGGCTCTGGAGGTCACGGGCCGAGATGTCGTTGAAGGCCGTGTAACCCATGATGTGATCTAGGACCTCGTCCTCGGGAATGTACTTACCCCGCTTGCCGATGACCAGGGCCAACTCGACCTCGTAGTCAAGCCTCTCGGTGGCTCGGGGGTAAATGATGTCGTCATATGGGCCAGTCACCGTCGTGGGGGACTTCGTGAAGTAGATGGGGTGCTTGGGAAGCGGCCTCTCCTGCTGAAGGGTCTTCCTACCCTCCCTGACGTGGTCGGCGTAGTTCAGCCCCAAGCAGACGATGTTCTTCCGGGGATAGGGGATGGGGGCCATCAGCTTGACCTCCTTCAGAGGGTACAACATGCCCTCCATGCCGGACGCCTCCCCGCTCTCCATACGATTTCCAGCCTCATCGAGGGCCCTCCGAGCCTCCGCCAGACCCTCAGCTCCCAGATCCAGGAAGGAGAGCATGTCGAGGTCGAATGGCCCAGGCAAGTCCTCGTAGGCGTCACCGAGGTGGTCAGCGAAGGCCTTGTTCAAATCCAGGACCCAATCGCCCAGGAGGACGCCGATCCCCGGGGTCTCCCTAACCGAGTATGAAAGCAGCTTCATGACAATCTCTTGAACTTTCTGGACCCGAGAATATAACGTTATTCAGCGAAAAGGACATATCAACATAGGCAACAATAGGTTTTAGATGGCACATGTCCAAGAAAACCCACGATAAGGCGAACCCTGAACTCGTCGGAACGCCCTTGAAGATAGTTGACGGTGTCGAGGCGGAGGTCGAACTGAGGGCGACCCCAGATATGGCCGTCGACGGCAGAGGCCTCGTCCATGGTGGCTTCACGTTCGGGCTTGCGGACTACGCCGCTATGCTCTCCGTGAACCATCCGAACGTCGTCCTCGGGAAGTCGGAGAGCCGATTCATCGTACCCGTGAAGGTGGGCGACCTCATGAAGGCGAAGGCCGTCGTCGAATCCCAGGATGGTCGGAGGAGGGAGGTCAAAGTAGAGGTGACCGTCGAAGAGAAGATCGTCTACACGGGCACACTGAATTGTTACATCTTGGAGAAGCATGTCCTAGAGACATGAGACAAAAGAGTGGTTCGTCAATTACATTATGCGGCGTCAAACACTAAGGCTTTTATATTAAAAAGTAAACCCCAAGTAGAACTCGGGTGTGAAAAAAATGCCGTTGATTGTTGATCCCAGTAAGACGGGATTTGAGAAGGTTCTGAGAGATTATCAGATAGAGGCCCTTAAGATAGTGTGGAAGAGCTCGGAGAGTGGCGCGACCTCACGGGACGTTTACCAGTATGCCAACAAGATGCTGTCTGGGAAGTCGATCTCCCGGGCGTCGATTATCAACTTCCTGAACGCCATGTGCGACGAGGGCGTGCTCAACTACGAGGAGGAGACCTGTAAGGGCGGGATGCGCAGGAAGTACTTCCCGGGGCTAGATGAGGCGGGCTTCAAGAAGTACATAGCCAAGTCTGTCGTGGATAGCCTGCTCAAGGACTTCCCCGAGCAGACCATGGCGGCCCTTAGGGAGTCCCTGGGTCCGAGGGCGAGCGAGGTCGGGCTATAGGCCGGCCGAAGACGCTCTGGTATTCTTCTCCTTTTCCCACCTATCCCCAGCCTTATATCGTATAGCGCCAGCAGCAATGTTGGATGAGATGAGGATCACCGTCGACGTGAAGGCGAGCTCGAGGGAGGAGACCGTCGAGGAGGATGGGGAGGGCCACTACGTCGTCAGGGTGAAGGCGCCTCGGAAGAAGGGGAAGGCCAACGTCGCCGTGATCAAGCTCCTGGAGAGGCACTTCGGCAGGAGGGTGACGATCATGTCGGGCCACACCTCGACGAGGAAGATCGTTGAGATAGAAGAGTAGGCGCGACTTTTCGGTTCACACACCCTAGCAGCCCGTTTTTTTTAGGGGCAACTTGATTGAGTGTGTAAAAGGGGGATGGAGAGCCTCCTAAATGAAAAAGGTGCAGAGCTAGGCGATGGCCTTGATGACGTCCTTGACGGTCTTCCCGGGCTCGAGCCCCAGGGCCTTCGCCTTCGTCGTCGCGGTCCTGATCTCTGCGTTCAGTACGTCGTCGAAGCTACTCACGCCGCTCACCACCGCGGCCGTGGCCCCGACCTTCTCGGCTGCATCGATGTTGAGGTAGCCGCACATCACGAACCCCTTGTTGCCTTCGACGAGGAGGAGAGGTGCGATGCCCTCCATCTCGACCTTCAAACCCAAGAAAGAGGCGCCTTCGACCTCCAGTTTCTCGATCTTGAACATGGTTATCGGTCAAACTACGTCAGGACGGGGATATAACCCCTTCGAACCCTATAACCTGAACCTCGCGTCGTCCAGCGCCTCTATCACCCGTACGCCGATCGCGGCCATCAACCCGCCGAACTGGCTGCGGAGCCCCGCCTCGACCCGGACGCCCTTCCTCTCGAGGAGCCTCTTGAGCTGCCGGTTCATCTTCCGCCCTTCCCTGTCAAAGTCGGTGAGGATCAGCACGGATTCGACCCTCCGGGAGAGGGAATCACAAAAGTCTGGGTCCGACACGGAGACGTGGGAGCAGACGTCGACCTCACCGCTATAGCCGAGGCTTCGGAGTGCTTCGAGGTCCCTCAGGCCCTCAACGACGACGACATCGACTAGGGAGGTGAGCTCTCTGAGGAGGTCGTCGAACTCCTTCCATACCTGCAGTAAGTCGCGACCCCTTCTGGATGTGGTCAGACCGAATCACCTCTTCTCTCTTTGAGTCCGAGTTGGGCGTACTCCGGCTATTTCTGGGGACCATAAACGTATAATAAGAAACCGCTCTTGGGTGTAGGCATACCGAGCGGAACACTCGAGTCAGATGCTTCGGGGGTACTTCGTTGAACCTGCAAGATGCTTTCCAGAGGATAGGTGGATTTGCCGCCGCTCAATATGACATTCAATCGATATCGACCCGGCCAAGAAGGTCTTCAGCTCGCGTCAGACTCTACGGGCGAGGAACGTAGCGGTGGTTCCATTGGAGAGCGTCTACTTTTGCCTTGAGGGGAACCTGATCATAGACGAGTTAAACCTGTCAGATGACGGGGGTAAGGCGCTAAGTTCTGGGGATTGGAGATCTGAGAGCTTCAGGGTGTGTCCACCGTCATTCCCTTCACCTTCAGCTCGTTGAGATACCGTCCACTGAGCCGACCAAGGAGGGTCATGAGTTCGTCGTCGACGTCTCCTATCACATCGACCCTAACGTCGTGAAGGAGGAGCCAGAGGGCGTCTGGGAGTTCACCGTCAGCCCGAAGTCTAGTCAAACGGCGACTACGAGCTCGCCACTGAGGTGGGTTATCGGACTTCTGGGAGCGAGTGTATGGCGATAGAGAAGATCGTGATCGCCGGCTCTAGTAAATACAACATAGTCATCGAGAGTGAGAGGGAGCCAACATTCATACAGATTGATCCCTACTATCGGATACCCCAGAGGCGCATCAATAATGACTCATGGGAAGTCAGTGGGTGAGACTAAGCCCGAGACTAGGATAATGACGAGGTCGTTCACATTAGTGCCAGTTGGACCAGTCAGAAGGAGATCACCTAGCTCGGAGAAGAAGCCGTAGGAATCGTTGACGGCAAGGCATTGCTCGGCTCTCAGGCCCTTCGAGGCAGCCCTCCTCACGGTCATCCCATCAACGATGGCACCCGCGGCATCCGTTGGACCATCTATCCCGTCGGTCGCCAGCGAGGCGAGGACTATGTCGAGGCCCTCCAGTAGAACGGACGCACTTAACGCAAGCTCCTGGTTTCTACCGCCCTTTCCACCTCCCGTCACGGTGACGGTGGTCTCCCCGCCTACGATTATAGCCGAGGGAAGCCTTTCGTCTCTTGGATTAGCTACCTCCTCCCGCGCGACCTCAGATAGACTTTGACCCACCTCCCTGGCCTCACCCTCCATGGCAGTCGTCAGAATCTTTGAGTTGTAGCCGAGCTCACGAGCTTTCCTGTGAGCGTTTTCCGCCGCCAAGAGGTTATTGCCGATTACGACGTTATGAACCCTTCTCAGGAATACCTCGTCGCCCTTCGGCGTCTCCTCAACCTCCCCCCTTACTCCCCTCTCGATCCTATCACGGACGGATACCGGCGCCTCCTCCCACAGGTCTCGCCTCTGCAACACCTCCAAGGCCTCCTGGAATGTTGAACGGTCAGGTGACGTGGGGCCGGAAGCGATGGTATCCAATGGATCTCCCACTACATCTGAGAGGATTAGGCTCAGGACGGCTGAGGGGGAGGCTGCCTCAGCTAGCTGCCCTCCTTTGATAGCTGAAAGGTGCTTCCTGACAGCGTTCAGCTCCCCGATCCTGGCTCCGCTCCTCAGAAGCCGGTCAGTGACCTCCTGGAGGTCCTCAAGCCTGACGCCGTCAGCTGGACTGGTCATTAGCGCCGACCCCCCTCCGGACAGGAGGACTATCACCAGATCGTCCTCCCGGGACGCCCTCAATAGGTCGAGCATGCTGCGGGTTCCCTCGACCCCCTTCTCATCGGGTAGGGGATGGCGGGCGCCATTCAATGTAATCTTCTCAAGTTTCGAGGGCCCCTCGGTTCCCTGAAGGACGTTGACATATCCTTGAGTGATCCTATCCCCTAGAACCGACTCAACGGCTTCCGCCATGGCTCCCCCGGCTTTCCCAGCGCCAACGACAAAGATGCGGGAGATCTGTCCAAAATCATAACCCTTACCTCCACATGATAAAACGCCGTTTTCAAGGCGAAGGTTTCGCCTCACAGCCTCCGCGGGGTCAACAGCGTACAAAGCAGCGCTCAGTATTGATAGTACATCCCTTCTGAGGGCTTTGAGATGATCGGAAGCTGCGTTATTCAGGATCTGCTCAACGTTTCTGAACAAAATCGATACACCCCGCATGGGAACCTAGATATTACTAGTCTAAGAGAAGAAAAATATTCGGAGAGAAATATTAAGTCAGAAAGGTTGAGGGGAGTTTACTCCCTGACGATGTACCTGCTTGCTGACGGTGGAGTCGGATCGAGGCCCTTCCTCGTCCTGACTTTCTGAACCGTTTCTTGCAGCAGGCTCGGTGGCACCGGAGCCCAGTGATCGAAGGTGCTCTGCCAGAAGGCTGAGCCCGAGGTCGCAGCCCTCATCTCCTGGGATAGGCCTAGAGTCTCCGAGACCGGTAGCATACCGGTCACCGTGACGGCTGGCCCCTGCTGCTCAACGTTGTGGATGCTTCCCCTCTTTCTGCTGAGCAGCCCCGTTACGCTACCGAGCTCCTCCGGGGGAATACGGACCTGTATCTTGTATATGGGCTCCAGCAATGTAGGGTCAGCCGATAGCAGTCCGGCGTAGATGGCGCCTCTGGCTACTGGCATCATCTGGGCAGGACCTCGGTGAACTGGATCCTCGTGGAGTTGGGCGTCAGTCATCTCAACATGTACACCCCTCACGGCCTCGCCCGCGAATGGTCCGGACTCGAGAGCCCAGTGGAAACCGCCTGCAATGTGCTCCCGGACTTCACGGAGGTTCTGGATGCCCGACGTGATGTCAGTCAAGATGTTTGCGTGAATGTCAACGGCTACGATGGTCCTTGACTCTCTCGTGGACCAGCCCGCCTTCTCGTGGAGTACTTCCTCCCTCTGACGCCGTGAGCTTATCTCGCTCAGCTCACCGTTCCTGATGAGCTCGATGATCGTCGGGTCGAGGGGCCTTACGTTGAACCAGCACCTGTTGTGCTTGTTCGGGCTCTTGCCCATGAACGGCCCAGCCTCCATCTGGATGGTCTCCCTGTACACGACCGTCGGTTCTGTAGCAGTCACGTCAAGCCTGTGATCTCTCTGGAGGTCCTTCAACGCGATCTCTAGGTGGAGCTCCCCCATCCCTGCGAGGAGGTACTCACCAGTCTCCTGATTTATTGTCGCAACCAGGTTTGGGTCCTGTATTGAGAGCTTCTGGAGGGCGTCGATGAGCCTTGGCAGGTCTGTGGGGCGCTTGGGCTCGACGGCTATCGTCAGAACGGGATCTGAGATGTATTTGATGGTCTCGAAGCCGATGATGTTCTCGTGATGTTCGACGCTGATGATGGTCTCGCCGGCTCGCGCCTGCTCGAGGCCGAGGAGGGCCACGAGGTTCCCGGAGGGGATCTCGTCTACGATCTCCCTGTACTGGCCCATGTAGATGCTGACCTGCTGTATCTTGTAGTCCTTGTTAGCCATTAGCAGGTAGACGTCTCGACCCTTCCTGAGGGTGCCTGAGAAGATGCGACCCGTGCTCACCACCCCTGCCTGGGGGTCTATGATTACGTTGGTGATGCATATTACCAAGGGGCCGTCGTCGTCGAGGTTGATCATCGCCTTCCCAACTTCGTTGTCCAGGTCTCCCTGCCAGATCTTGGGGAGCCTGAAGGGTTGAGCCTTAGTGGGGGGGTCGATGTGGTGGACCGCCATTTGCAATATGGCGTCGCTGAGGGGCAGCATCTCCTGAAGCTTCTCAAGCTCGCCGTTCTTGTAGAAATCGACGATGTTAGCGAAGCTCAGCCCCTTCTTCGCGAGCATGGGCAGGGTGAAACCCCACCTGTCAAGGGCGGAGCCGAAGGCGACGGTACCGTCCGCCGCGTTCACCCTCCACTCGTTCCGCACTTCGTCGGAGCCGTAAGTCTGAACGATGGTGTTGAACTGGCCTATTACTCTGATGAGCTTTTCTTGGACGGCGTTCGCGTCCATCTTTAGCTCCTTGATGAGGCGGTCGAACTTGTTGATGTACATGACCGGCTTGACCCGCTCTTCCAGGGCGACCCTGAGGCGGATCTCGGTCATGATCTGGAACTCCTCGACGGCGTCGACCAGCAGAACGCATCCGTCCAGCGCCCTGAGGGCCCGGGTCACCTTCCCCGAGAAGTCGACGTGCCCAGGGGTGTCGATGAGGTTGATGACGTAAGGCTCACCCTCCTCCTCGTATAGGAGGCTGATGTTGGCCGTCTTGATGGTGATGCCTCTCCTCTGCTCCTCCTCGAGGTAGTCGAGGGCCCGGGTGTCCCCGGCCCGTTCGGGCGCCATCATACCCGCCATGGCGAGGAGACTGTCGCTCATAGTCGTCTTACCGTGGTCGATGTGCGCAATGATACCGATGTTCCTGATGTGCTCCTTGTCGTGCATCAGCTTCTCGATTTCCTTAGTCTGCTTGAACCTGGGCATGTTAAATCAACCTTTTTGATTACTCTATGTACACAAATTGGGCGTCTTTTAAATCTATTTGTAGTATGTCAATAAGTTTCGAAGAATTGGAGTACTTTATCAACGCACAAATAAGTTCACCCAAATTTAATTTACGTATATTAAACTACGAATACTCATAGTAGTTCGATATGACGACTCGGGGCTTGTCTTCAGGTACGCCATTATCTCTGACACCCACATCCGTCCAGCAGGAGAGAGTAGCAGCCCCTGGAAGACAAACCTACTGACGAACGACAGAGCCCGATGGGTGGCCCACACAATCAACGCTCACAGTCCAGACTTCGTCATCCACCTGGGAGATATAGTCCACCCCGTGCCCCACCTGCCGACATACGGCTCAGCCTCCAAAGTAGCCCGAGAGATAATGGGCTGCCTAGAATCCCCCTCTTACCTCGTCCCCGGTAACCACGACGTTGGAGACAAGAACAACCCCACCGTCCCCTCCTACATAATCAACGACGAGTACATAGAAAACTTCCACAGACACTACGGGCCAACATATTATAGCTTCGACCACTCCGACGTCCACTTCGTCGTAGTCAACAGCCTCGTCCTCAACTCCGGACTCAGCGAAGAGGCCGAGCAGAGGGACTGGCTGGAAGCCGACTTGAACGAGCACAGGGGAAACAGGATCCACGTCTTCAGCCACTACCCGCCATACCTCCACACCCCGGAAGAGCCCAGCAACTACGACAACCTAGACCAGCCGGCCAGGAGTTAGCTCCTGGACCTCATCGAGGAGCACAAGGCGGAGGCCTTCTTCGCCGGCCACGTGCACTAGTTCTTCTACAAGAGGCACGGGGAGACGGACATCTACAACCTCCTCTCCACGTGCAACCTCAGACAGGACTTCGCGAACCTGTTCAGAGTCGAGGCCCTAGAGGAGTACGGCAGGAACGACGCGGCTAAGCTCGGATACTGCATCGTAGACATCTACGAGAACGGCCACGTGGCACGCATCCACAGGTCCTACGGCCGCACCCTCAAGGAGGGGGAAGCCCTCCAACAGGAGACAAAGATCCAGACCCAACACCCCTCCGAAGGCTTCCCCTCCCCCCTCGGGGTTCAGCTCAGGTACCCATTAGCGGAGGTCACCGAGCTCCCGTACATGGGACCCGTCGACGAGTTCGTCAGGAAGAAGGCCCGGAACGATTACACCGTCCTAGCGCTCTGGGAGTCGGGTATCAGGACAGTCAGGCTGCCCCTCGCCGACCTCACCGACGAGACCACCCTAAGTCACCTCAAAGAGCTCCACAGGATGGGGAGCAGATACGGCTTCTTCACCGTCAACACCCCGAATCCAGACATAATCGCCGAACATAGCCACCTAATCGACTTCCTCGAGGTGATCCTGCCCTGGGAGACAGTCCACGACACCCTCCCCGACGCATCTAAACTACGCGAAACCCTGAACCTCCCCGTCTACGTCGCCAACATAGAGAGCAGTGTCCACAGGGAGCGCACAGGCACCAAGTTCAGCCACTACATGAGCCACGGATTCCACATCGACGACACCTCCAAGCTCGAGGCCATCCTCCCCCAGCGAGGCTCCGTCGACGGATTCGTCTTCGAGGTCGGCCAACACGACCAACCCCTCCCCACGATAAAACGCATCAGCGACTACGCCAAAGGAGAAGATTTCAAAGCCCTGGTCAACATCAAGCTCGCCCCCGAGGACCCAGCCGACTACCCCCAAGACCACAACCACACCGCCAACAGGGCAGCCGAGGCCGCCATAGCCAGCTACGCCCACCCCGACGTCAGGGTCCTCCTGGACACATTCATGGACCACGACAGGGGATACTTCCCCCGGGCCGGCCTCTACGACAGGCGCCTCAACCCCAGGCGGGCCGCCCATGTTCTACGCCACCTCAACGCCGCCATCAACGCCCACGGCACAGACATCACCACACCCACACGGAAGACCAATGACGGCTGGACCACCATCACATTCAACTCACACCAGGCAGCCTACAGCCTACGCCTACCCCACGCCACCGACGCCCCGACCCCCCAGACGGAGCCCATGACCATAGACCTCACCACAGGCAACGTGAACCCGAGGAGACTCCCCGAGGGCCCCCAGCACCTCACCGTCAAGTCCTCATAAACCCGCATTCACAGGGACAAATGAACCCGCCAAACCAGAACTAAACCCATTCACACTTAAGAAGAACGCAAAACCCTTCTGAACGGTAACTGATAAAAAAAATGCTTCTCATATGCTACCGCTCACTCGGCAAACCCCGGGAACCCTTATGACCACCAACGAACGCGAAGCTATTCCGCGTTAGCGTGCCTCCGCTTCAAATCGATCTCATGGATCCCCAACCTCTGCATCAGATCCGCTATCACCGAATCCAGGAACACCATCACCGACAGCTCGAACATCGTCCCCAACGGAGCGTTGTCATACTCACCCTCGATCGCCCTCTTCTCATAGTCAAAGTCCTGATCGATCTTGGTCCGCCCCTTCACCACCACCACATCGTCCGCGAGCTCCCCAAGGGGAGAATCAGGATGCGACGTCACCGCCACCACCTTGCTCCCCACGCTCCTCGCCACACGAGCCTGAGCCACGACGGTGATCGTCGTCCCAGACCCCGAGATCACGATGACCAGATCCTCAGGAGACAACGACGGGGTAATCGTCTCACCGCTCACGTATACATTGAAGCCAAGATGCATCAGCCGTAGCGCAAAGGCCCTCCCGACAAAACCACTCCTCCCAGTCCCGAGAAGAAGGATCTTATGGCTCTTCGCCTCCAATATGGAGGCGATCATGCCCTCGATCTCACCCTCCTCAACGGACTGGATGACACCACCAATCCCCGAAAGAACCCACTTGGAGACCTCTTTAACGAAGCTCATGGATGTCACATATGTTACGGATCCGTTATTTTACTATTTCCCATGGAATAGAGTGCAGAATCGCTTCCTATTACAAGAAGAATGTATGTATGGTATTTATTTCAGTGGCAAAACATATATAAAGTACATATGGACGATGCATTGATCGACTCTCGTGTAGCAAAAAAAGCGGCGAGAAAAACCCTTCTTATCAAACAAACGAAGAAAAAATGGATAAATGTCCAGTTCTTATAGTTTCTCAATAACCATTTTACATATGTCATTGTCGCTCTTCAAGACGTGGTCGATGGCGATCTCCGCGATTGCCGCACTGTGCTCAGCAACAATCTTGATGTCCCAAGCAATCTGACCCACTGATGCGGCCACGTCAGGGCTGCTACCATACCGGAACTTCTTCAGGAGATTGTTCTCCTCGGTCTCAACTGTCTCGTACAGGTCGACCGCGTCACTGGCAACTATCAGGTTCATGTCCATACTGCTCTTCACGGCTTTGTCGAACATAGTGAACGCAATCATGCCGATCTGAGCGAGCCATTCTATTAGTTCTCTGTCGGACTCCTGCTTGGTGTTCTCCAGTTCCAGGATCACGTTTGCGATGCTATTGATCCGGTCACCGATCATCTCAAGATACCAAGCTATCAAGCTATACTGGACAATATCCATGGGATCATCGATACCAATGCTATCGGAGACACGGCGAGACTGCTGAGCTGAAGACAGAAGCCGCGCCATAAGCCAATATATGGTGTCAGCTTCCACCTCTCGCGTTATCGCATCTTTAGCCAGCTCGAGGTCCCCGTCTAGAATACTGTCCAAGACTTCCTTGAACATAATGGATGTGATAACGTAGAGTCGTTTCATAACCGTTTTGAGGGGGAAGCTAGCTGGATCGATTGAGCACTGGAGAAGCAGATGTCGGTCCGACTCCTCAATAATCCCGATTCCTAGGAGTCTCTGAGTCACTCTCCTAATACTCTCTATATGCTCACGCATCAGCCTCCTTTCAGACTCGACCTTGATAATGTTACGCCCTAATACGTAGTTACCTACGATCACTCTTTCAAGGACTTTTGTATTGTCACACTTGTCTACGTTTACGACATAAATTTTTGAGTCTTCAGCTTTCCCAGGCTCAGCCGTCATCCTTAGGGCGCCATCACTCTCCTCGGAGAGGAAGACGAGGTCACCTTTTTTGATCCCCATCTTCTTAGCCCAGTGCATAGGTATTGAGACGGAGAGTGTTGAGTATCCGACTTTCTGCACTTTACGAGGTTCCATTATATCACCGTTACATGTATATACTATATACCACCATATCAAAATAGTAATTATTAAAGTATTTCCCCAGCAATCAAAACATATTCTATTTATAGAATTCTACCCGGGGGGAATAAATTAGGGATGGGCGGACAGAAGTATCGCAAATAGATAACTAAAGCTAGGACTGTAATCGATACTATAAGTACTAAAGAGTCACGAAAATTGAAACTGAGCTCGTAAAGATTAGTGCGATTTGAAGTGCTCCCAAAGGCCCTCGATTCCATCGCTTCAGCTAGTTCCAAACTACGTCTAATTGAGTTAATGATGAGAGGCAATAAAATCGGGATATATTTTCTAAGCCTTCCTAGAAAATTCCCTTTATCTAACTCAAGACCCCTAGACCTCTGAGCGTCCATAATAGACTGGGCCTCATCAGCTAATACAGGTACAAACCTGATGGCAGTGATAAAAGCGAAATTGAACTCGAAGGGTACTCGCGCTTTCTCGAGAGCAAGACTGAGCTTATCAGGTGAGGTAGTGAGGAAGAAAATGGAAAAAGAAGTGATCAGAACTATAAAGCGAACAGTAAGGGTCAAAGCCAACTCGACGTTCTCCGTTGTTAAAACTCGCCCCTGGAAGAAATAAAATGAGATCAGGTTGGTGATAAAAATCACAGATGCCAAGAAAAGCCCTCCTTTTAAACTTTTCAACCACTCTCGTTCTATCTTGGCGACAACCACTAGGGGCAACTGGACGACGAGAATGACCACTAGAGGTATCAATTTCATGAAGAGTATCGCCGCGACGAAGATCACTATCGTCATCAGAAACTTGACTCTTGGATCAAGTCTGTGAACTACTGAGTCGCCTCTAGTAAACCTAAGGCCTTCAAGCAAACTCATGTGTTTGCCTCCACAATTCTGTGGATTATATATGCTGCTTCGTCTACATCAAGAACATCACTGGGGCAGCCATATCTGCTGAGTTTAGAGAAGACCTTGGTTATCTCAGGTGGAGACACAGATGCCTTGGATAGAGCCTCAACGTTCGTCATTATCTCTTTGATAGGCCCATCTGCAATTATCCGCCCATCAGCCATCAACACTACTCTAGGTTTACATTCTGCTACAAACTCAACATCGTGGGTTACGATTATAGTGGTCTTGCCTTGAGTCCTCAACTGCATGAGGAAGTGTATTAACCTCTCCTTCTGAGCGTGATCCTGACCGATCGTGGGTTCATCTAAGACTACTATGTCAGGATCCCAAGCGAGGACGGAGCCGAGAGCTACCCGCTTCTTTTCCCCTCCGCTAAGGATGAATGGGCTAGAATTCTTGTAACGTTCTATGTCTAACAGATTGAGAGCCCAATCAACACGTTTAGCTATCACCTCATCCTTGAATCCGAAATTATGTAAAGCAAAGCCGATCTCCTCTTCGACGCTCTCGGAGAAAAGCTGATCATCAGGGTTCTGGAACACGAGGCCGACCTTTCGAGCCAATGAGGCGATGCTTTTTTTGGCTATATTTTCTCCGTGGACTCTTATCGAGCCTATTGTAGGTCGAAGTAATCCGTTAAAATGTTTGACGAGAGTCGTTTTACCTGCTCCGTTTTCCCCCATTATAGCTACGAATTCGCCTTGATGGACGACGAGCGATACGCCTTTCAGGGCTTCTAAGCCACTTGGGTAAGTATACGCTACATCATTTACTTCGATAACAGGGCTCATATGCTCATTTATGAATTCATCCAATTCAGCGTTTAATGAAGGTTGTACATGTTTAATCCCCTTTTTCGGTAGAAGTTTATCAAGCTGTTTAATGAATGCTTCAGGGGAGAGAGGCATCTTCTCAAATTTTAGTCCCTTGGTCATCAGCCGTTGGGTAAGCTCAACCATCTTTGGTATTCCAACACCTGCAAGCCTCGTCTCGTCTAGTGTGAATATTTCTTCAGGGGGTCCATTGTTAACTATCCTTCCATCGGCGAAGATTACGACACGATCGACATGCTTGGCCGCCAAGTCAACGCGGTGCTCAATCAGCAGGACTGTAATGTCATGTTCACTATTGAGCGTTTTTAATACATTGAAAACTCGTTCGGCTCCAATAGGGTCGAGAAACGACGTAGGTTCATCGAGTATCAGTATCTTAGGACGCATGGCGAGAATGGAAGCAATAGAAAGGCGCTGCTTCTGACCACCTGATAGCTCATGCGTGGCTCTATCACGAAGGTCATCGATGCCAGTCATCTTAAGGGCCCAGTCAATCTCTAGCATCATTTTTTCTTTAGGTACGCCAAGGTTCTCGAGGCCAAAGGCTACATCCTTTTCGACTATGAGCGCGAAAATCTGATTATCAGGGTTCTGGAAGATGAGGCCAATTTGCCTTGCGAGCTCAGGGGTTGTGTGGTCGGCAACGTTCATACCAGCTACTTTGACTTCCCCTTTGAGGTCCCCATTATAGAAGTTCGGTATAAGGCCATTCAATGTTCTACAAAATGTCGTTTTACCACAGCCACTGGGACCTGTAAGGAGTACGAATTCGCCTTCATTAATAGTAAGGTTCACTCCCTTCAAGGCCGGGCTCGTGGCATTGGGGTATGTGTAATACAGGTCTCTTACGTCTACTATCCCCAAGGATTTCCCTCCTATTGACCTCGGAATCCGATAAAAAGGATTGCTACTGGAATATTAGTTCTATCTATAATATTTCCTTATAGAGTCTTCACGACGGTTATCTATTTATTAACTCAATTAGGCTCCTAAGATATTTTTTCTTTCAGCATCTCCAAGGCTCGTGAGAGGAAATTATTAGGATCGCCAGCGCTATTAATACCAGCTGCAGTAGGATGCCCGCTGCCAGCTCCACCAAATTCCTCACCCAGCGATAAAGCCAAGTCCCGCCCTAGATGTATAGAGGTATCAGCGTGGAAACGCTCAGTAGACCTCAGGCTCGCACGGATCAGCCCGCTTTCCTCTCCGACTATAAAAGCCACATCAGCACCTAAGCCAATGAGTGCTCTTGCGCTCGAGGACTGAAACGAGCTTATGTGGGAGGATACCACAATCCAGTTATTAAATTGGTGGAACTTCATCCTCTGAGCGGCCTTTATTCTAGCTATGATCTCGGAGCAACTGAACGGTGTATTGAGAGAGTTAATCACCACCTCAATCGGACCGGCTATATCGAGAAGATCGGAGACTGCTTTGAAGGTTCCC
>DATLAV010000141.1:0-30772 GCA_035527235.1 Patescibacteria group bacterium
TGGTCCTCCTCCAGCTTGATGGTCACCTGCTCATCCTTGTCTACGCGGTCCAGGAACTTTAGGAACTCACCTATGTTCAGCGTCAGCTTGGGCTCCCCCTCGCAGGTGTACTTGTCGAAGAACTCCCTTGGGAGTTCGAAGTCCACCATGGCTACGTGGCTCGGGTCCATGGCGAGGAGCTTCATCTGGGCCTCGTCCATTTGGAATGTGCCCTCCTCGACGATGACTGACAGCGCCTTCACTAGGTTGCGGAATGGTTCTATTCGCGATATCTCGACTTCGTACAAACCTTACACTCCTGAATTGAATGCGACGATGCTGGTACCCTATTAATTATGGCGTTAAAAAAGTTGATCGTTCACGCTCTGGGCGAGGAGGTCTTGGTTACCCGTAGTCCCGCCAGGTGTGACCGCATTTGGTGCAGCGGAAGAACTGAGTAGCGCTCTCGTCGATGCTGCGGGTCTGGACCATCCACCACTCGGCGGTTAAGTTATCGCATTTGGGGCACTTGGCCTTGGTCTGCGGAAGGGTCCTCAGCTCCCTTTCCTTCTTGCCGATGACGACGATCTTGTCTTTGTTTTCGGTGTTCCTGATCACCTCTATGTCCACTTCCGCGGGTTCCTCGGTCCCGCACTTTGGGCAGACCAGGATCTTCTTGACAGGATCCAGTTTAAGAACCGTACCGCACTTGTCGCAGAACTTCATAGGTATACCTCCTGCCGATTTCTCTTAGGCTTGTGGACTCCTTTTAAAGATTATGTTGTCTTTCTATTTGTTACGGATGAAGTTAACAGGTCAGCGATCCTCAACACTTCGGGTTCACCATCGCTATAGCTGGAATAATGGAGTATTTTCTCAGAAACATCCTTTTTGAGGTTGAATGAGGAAATAGCGATTTTTTCTCGCCCTTTTTTCATTTCAAACGTTTGCGTGGGTTGATGATTGAATTTTTCCCCAGTTTTGAGCCCCATTGTTATCACAGGCTTACCAATCTCCTCAGACAGCCTTCCCGGGTCTATCCTGGCCCCTGCTCCGATCTGTTTGGAGCCGATCAATATCACCCTAATCTGGGGGTGGTGGGATGATCCCGTTACCATCTCGATGACGTCGTCGGTGAGGTCCGGTCCCTGCGACCTCGTCCTCATTACGCCGTCCAGGTAGAGCCGCCCCCTGTAGACGACCCCGATGACGTGATGGGTGTCGGCCTTGCCCGTGGCAAGCCCTAGAACTCTTATCTCCTTCTTCACGTGGGTGAAGCCCGGTGCTCTCATGGGGTCAGATCTTCCCGTAGGTTCAGGGGACCTGTCACTTCTTAACTTTCTCGATCTCCTTGGTGAACTTTGTGGAGAACTCTTCGACCTTCTTCTTGGCGTCAGCCGCTGAGTCGATGAGGACCTTCTTGGGATCCCTCCTCGCCTTGACGTTGATGAACAGGGCGGACCTGTCCATGAGGGGGTGAGGCTTGGAGTAGCCCGCCATCTCGACGTCCTTGTTTTCCAGGAGGCTGCTCTGCAGGAGGTTGAGCAGGGTGTGCCCCTCCCCCCCGATCTCTATCTCCAGCCGGCCCATCTCGTCCTTGACGAGGTTCAGCTTCACGAAAGTTCCTCCGTGCCGTAGGTCATGGCCACCTTCCTCCGCTCGGTCCGGTCGCACTTGGGGCAGTGGAGGCGCCCCTGTCTCATCTCCAGGAGCTCGCCGCACCTTGAGCAGTAGGCATAGACGACGCCATACTCGGGGGCCCTGACGGAGAGTTGTAGCAGCCTATTTTTAACGTTGATTATGACGGCCTTTATGATGTCGCCGTTCCTGACCGCCATCTGCATGTCTTTCATGAAGTCCCTTCCCACGTCGTAGAAGTGGATCACGCCTGTGAAGGGTTTTGATACTGTCTCGCCGGCGATGCTGAAGACATCGACCCTGGCGTCTCGCCTCATGACGGAGCCCGCCTCGGCGAGGACCTCGAGGCCCTCCTTTGGTAGGACGAGTTCCCGGGTCTTTTTCTCCACGTTGACCTGCCTCGTCTCTAGGTCGAATTGAGCGGTCCCAAGCTCCTCGGATCGTACCTGACCGTCCTCCTCGTAGGCCCCGGGGCCGTTCTGGAGGACTTCTATGACGGCGAGCTCGTCTCCGGGCAGCACATCCCTGTCCTTGAAGGCTTTCTTAGGCATATTCATCATCTCAAACATCATCTTCAGGTTCGAGAAGGGTTAATTGTACCTCTCCGAACCTGTGAGGGCACGGCTCCCTATTGTTTCGCTTTATTATAAACCCTCTGATCATTGATGTAGCCCCTCCCCCAGGTGTCCTCCCACCGCCTCTCCCCGAGCATTATCTGGGCCTCGGTGATTGTGAGGACGGGCTTCGCGAGTCCCGCGAGGCCGTCGACGGCGATCCGGGGGCACGCGGTGTCGATGAAGGCCTCGACCTCGGTGAAGTTGCCTAGGCTGAGGGCGTTGACCTCGTCCAAGACGATGATGGGCGCCCTCTTCCCTCCCTTCTCAAGCCGCTCCCGGAGTTCCTCGGCTACCGCCATCCGGTTCTGACCGGACTTGACGCTGACGATAATGCCGAGGGTCACCACCTCCTTCGCGTAGGTGATCGCCGCCATCCGCTTCATGGCGAAGCGCGTCACCTCCCTCTCGTCGAGCTCATCGACCTCCATGAGGTAGGGGTTGGCGATCACGATTGGCTTCCCCGTGGACATCGCCAGGCCGAGGGCGTGGAACTTTCCAGCGCCGATGAATAGGAATCCGTCGACGCTGTCGGCCACTTCTTCGGCGGTCTCGTAGTTACATCCCAGAACCTGACCAGGGTGGGTCGTCCTGCCACCTCCGATCACCACCTCGACGCCCGAGCCCTCCAGGGCCTCTTTGACGGCCTCCAGCTTGTGGGCGTGCTGGACGGTGGTGGCGAGGCCTGTCTTTCCCCATCTCGATATGTGGGGTAGGGCCTTCTCGACGAGGGCTGGCGCGTCGAAGCCTACCCTGGCCTCGACGTAGATGACGGGAGTCTCGGTCTCGAGCATCATGCTGTGTCCGTAGTGGACTATGAGGTCTGCACCGATCTCCCTGGCGGGTATAAGGGCGAGATCGCACGCCCCGTAGCAGGAGTCGCCGCTGATGAGTATCTCGGCGCCGGTGAACTCCCTCAGGGTCTCCGCCAGGCTGATAGCGACGGGGCGGAGGCCATCGGGCAGCTGTAGTAGCACCCTCCTCGCCCCGGTGTCTTTGATCTCCGATGCGACGCGCTCCGTCTCAAGGTCGTACATGGGGTCCATGGTGGCTTCTGGGCTAGGTGTCTTTTATCCTTTGGGTGGTTTAGAAGGGGGTCAGTTTTTCTCTTTGACGAAGACCCTGGTGGGGACCGGGAACTTAGCGGCTGCCCTCTTGAGTGCCAACCTCGCCGTCTCCACGTTGGCCTTGTCGACGCTGGCGACAAGAATGGGGCTGCCCCTCTTGACGGCTGCTGCGACGCCGACAGGCTTGCCGTAGGCCCCCTTCATGCCCTCCTGGAAGCGATCAGCCTGGGCAACGTTGATGCGCTTGTGCTCTCTCAGGACAATGTGGGGGTATGGCACTATCTTCAGGAAGAAGTTTTCACGCCCCAGGGGCTCCATGATTCGGTTTGCGGCGATCCTGGCAGACTCCAGGGCATTGTGGCGGATCTGGCCGTCTTTGAGGTTGACGAGCTCCAGCGTGACCGGGAAGTCCTTGGATGCGTTCCCCATGGTGAACTTGACTATCTTGGAGCCCGGAATGCCCCCCATGTACTTGCGCCTGGTGTAGGGCATGCCCTTGATCTCCCTGAAGTTACTGGCCTTCATCGTTGTTCCACCATGCTGATAGGGTTGAGTCATTTAAATATTGCTGGGTAGGCACGCCGGCGGTCGGTGACTAGCACTTGCCCCTTGAATATACTGCTCAAGAGCACGTTCCTGGTCTAAATCTGGGACGAAAAGGCCTCAGAGCACCTGTCTGAGGTACTTGCCCGTGTAGGACCCTTCGACCTCCGCTATCTCCTCTGGGGTGCCCTCGGCGATGACCCGCCGTTGCCCCCCTCCGGCCCCATGTCGATGACCCAGTCCGCGTTCTTGATGACGTCGAGGTTGTGCTCTCGGGTGCCGACCACCTGAATATGTTCCATACGTCACACCTTGCATACGCCAGCTTCGTTCACCGACAAAGCCTTAAAAGCGTACCCCTTTTACCTTCACCGGATATAAAAAGTGAACTGGATGCTTAGATCCTCTCGATCTTGAAGATCACTGGCCTCATACCGTCCGTGCAGCAGTTGATGGCCACGTCGGTCTCCTCAAAGAAGGGAAGCTCCCCGCCGTAGCCCAGGGTCCTGATGTTGTGGTAGAAGTTGCGCCACGCCGTCTCGCAGAAGCCCTCGGGCATCCGCAGGTTCTCCCCGACGTGGATCACCTGCCCGTCCTCGAAGATGGAGCAGGGCACCATGGGGACCTTCAACGTGACCGGGAGCTCGTCGAACAGCTCGCTGGGGTCAGTCCTCTTCAGAACGGTGATCTTTAACCTGTTACCTTTAGACATCTCAATATATTCAGGACCCGATGACGATAAATGGCTTTATCCCCTGAACTCATAACCTGTCAGGGTAGTCCGAGATGATTCCGTCGACGCCGAGGGCTTTCATTCTCCTGATGTCCCCGGGCTCGTTCACCGTCCAAGGGTAGACCTTGAGCCCCAGTCTGTGGGCCTCCTCGACGAATCCGACGTCGATGGCCCCGAAGAAAGGGTTCAGCGAGTAAGCTTCGTTCACCCTAGCGAACTCCATCGCCCCCCGGCGGTCCCTGAAGAAGAGGACGCCCGTCCTCGCCTCCCCGGAGGTCACCCTCATGGCGGTCAGCTCCTCCAAGTGGAACGAAGAGACCTGAAAGCCCTCCCGGCTCCAGCCCCTCTCGGCGACCCCTCGCCCCATTGACTCGTACGCGGGCCCTGCGGTCCCCAGCCCCTTCAACTCGATGTTGATGCCGATCCTGCCCCCCAAGAGGTCAATCACCTCGTCCAGCGTCGGGATCCCCTCCCCGAGGCCGGCGTCGAGCCCCCTCAGCTCGTCGAGGCTCAGCTCCCCGACGGCCCCGGATCCGTCTGTCGTCCTGTCCACGGTGTCGTCGTGGATCACCACGAGCTCCCCAGAGCCGCAGAGCTGGACGTCGAGCTCCACCATGTCGGCACCGAGCTCCACAGCCCTCCTAAATGCCCTGAGGGTGTTCTCCGGCTCGTGGCCAGCGGCGCCCCTGTGGCCCACCTTCAGTACCATGGTTGGATTTCCGCCGTCGAACGATAAAAGGCTGGTCCACCGGAGTCAGAGGAAGCCGTAGCCCTCGAGGCCCAGCTCGTCCCTCATCTGGGCGAGTTCCCTCCTGAGGCTCTCGTTGATGGGGGCACCCGTCCTCTCCAACCGTGTCAGGTGCTCATTCTCCCCCGGGGTGTAGATCCTCTCCCGCCCCGGCATCTTCCTTGATGAGCGAAGGGACCGCATGATCTCCCCTGCCGTTTTCCTGAATTTTTCCGGCTCGGTGAAGGCGGAGATATCGACGGCCATGAAGAAGTGGCCCACGTTGATACCGGTGATCGCCCTGAGGAACGCCCCGCCCTTAAGCGCCGAGGAGAGAACCTCAACGACCGTGGAATAGCCGTACCCCTTGTGGCCCCCCGTCTCCTCCCCGAGGCCACCGAGGGGGAGCAGCGACGCCCTGCCTGTGAGCAGGTCTCGGAGGATCTCATGAGGGTCGGTCATGTACTCGCCCCTGCTGTCGATGACGAGCCCCTCGGGGACCGGCTCCCCCCGCCTAGCCTTCACCTCGATCTTCCCCCTCTGGGTGATGGAGGTGGCGCAGTCCAGCAGGAAGGGAAAGCCCTCATCGGTGGGGAAGGCGAAGGTGAGGGGATTGGTGCCCAGCATGTTCTCGACGCCGTGGGTGGGCGCCACGGAGGGGCGAGCATTGGTGCCAGTCAAGCCTATCATGTCCTCCTCCGCGGCCATGAGCGCGTAGTAGCCAGCGATGCCGTAGTGGGTGGAGTTCCTGACGGCGACCATCCCCAAGCCGTACTCCCGGGCCTTCCCAATGCAGAGCTCCATCGCCCTCCTCGCCGCCACGTGACCCATGCCGTTGTGGCCGTCGATGACGGCGGTCGTCGGCCCCTCCCTCACGACCTCGAAGCGGGTCACGGAGGACTGGATGCCCGCCCTGATCCTGTCGTAGTACGTCGGCTTGAGCCGGTTGACGCCGTGGCTGTCGATTCCCATCCGGTCCGCCGCCACGAGGACGTCGGCGCACACCCTGGCGTCCCCCTCTGGCACCCCTAGCCCCATGAAGACGTCGACCATGAAGCGCTCAAGGGTCTCGAAAGGGATCGTAAACGTCTCCTGCCCCATGTTCAGCCCTCGTACCTAGTTCTCTACGGGGATTTAACATGATTTCACCCTTCTGGAGGTCAGGCTGCGCGTGGGAGCGAGGCTAAACTCATGTCCTCCCTGCTCCCCGTAAGGAACCCTTATCTTTTCTAACCGCTCCTTTCCCCGGAGTCATAGTTCACTCGGGGGAGGAGGCGATGGGGTTCCTAGGCGGCTTCAGGGAGTTCTGGAGAGGTCAGTCCAGGAACTACAAGGTCTTCCTCACCAGGGACGCCCTCGGCAGGCTCCTGGGAGGCGTGGGGAGCGGCTACGCCTCCATCTACATGAGGAATCTGGGCGCCTCCGCCCTCGACATCAGCATGCTGGACAGCATCGCCTCCCTAGTGCGGATGCTCCTGTCGATGCCAGGGGGGATCCTCGCTGACAGGGTCAAGAGGGTTAAGAGGCTCTACATCATTGGGGAGCTGGTGATGCTCCCTGTGAACCTGTTCAAGGCGTTCGCCGGCAGCTTCAGGACATACCAGCTGGCACGGATCTGGGAGGTGGTCACCTTCAGGGTAACGAACCCGACCGTCAACATCATCTGGATCGCTTCCATGAGCAACAGGGACCGGGTGAAGGCTCTGGTGATGAGCAGAACCTTCCTGTCCGCCATAGGCCTCGTGGCGCCCCTTCTCGCCGCCTACCTGGTGACCAGCTTCGGGGGCCTCGAGAACGTCGCCGCCTTCAGACCCCTCTTTCTCATCCAGTTCGGCGTCAGCGTGGTGATGTTCGCCCTCCTCGCCCTGGGCCTCAAGGAGCCCGAGATCGAGAGGAGTATGCCCCAGGGTAACGTCCTCCGTTCGACCCTGGACATCTTCAGGGAGGTGCCGGGGCTCAGGTTCATACTATTCATGAACGTGGTGCGCACCCTCTTCATGAGCATCAGGACGCCCCTGAACCAACTCTACTTCTACGAGATCAAGAACGCCGACGCCTACATCATCGGCCTCCAGGGCACGATAAACACCGCAGTCGTTCTCCTGTTCTCCGTCCCCATAGGAAACATCACCGACAGGATCGGAAGGAGGAGGCTCGGCTACATCTCGCAGGTGGTCTTCGCCGGCTGCGTCCTGGCCCCCCTGCTCACACCTCCGACCCACCCTCAGTACCTGCTCATCTACAGCTTCCTGAGCGCCCTCGGCAGCACCATGGAGATCGGGTGGCAGGCCTTCATCCAGGAGTACATCCCCCTAGAGATGCGGGGCAGGTGGATGGGGGTGAACACCATGGCCACCGCCCTCGTTGGCATCCCAGCGCCCCTCATCGGAGGCTACCTCTGGGGCATCAACCCCGACTACCTCTGGTGGATCGCCTTCGTCTACTACCTCTTCATCTCGATACCTTTGATGAGAACCATCCCGGAAAGGGAGGCCCCCAGAACATTCTAGAAGAGGGCTGAGCGCCCCTACTCGTTGACGAGCTCCTCGACGACCCTTTTCACGGTCTCCCAGAGGGGGCCGACGCTCCCGATCCTCACTAGCTCCTGGGGGCTGTGGGGGTAGCTGATGTCCGGGCCGATTGAGACTATCATGAGATCGGGGTCGAACCTGCTCAGGACGCCACACTCTAGTCCCCCGTGGATGCCCGTCACCTCCGGCCTCCTGCCCAGTACCTCCTCGTAGCACCGGGTGACCAGCGCCAGGAAGGGCGACTCCGGGTCCGCCTTCCAGCCCGTGCCTCCCGCCCTCTGCTGCGTCTCGGCCCCGTACCTCCTTCCCAGCTCCTTGAGCTTCCCCTGGTTCTCGTCGAGGCCCCCTTTGTCTGAGCTCCTAGTACTCAGGAGGATGCGGATCACGTCGCCCTCGGTCCTCAATACGCCCAGGTTGTTGGATGTCTGGACCAGATCGGGAAACTCGTCGCTCCACGAGTACGGCCCCTGCGGGACATCGTTGATGAGGCCCACGACCCGCCTTGAGACGTCCTCCGAAAACGCCCTCCCGACATCCACCTCCGAGACCCTGACCGTGGCCTCCTTCTCCACGAACCTGTCCAGCCCTTCACCCCAACCCTTCAGGGTCACCTGCGCCTCCACCGCCCTCCCTGGCGGGACCAGGAAGACGCAGTGCGCCGATCTCGCTATCGCGTTGCCCCTGGTGCCCCCCTCGATGTGAGCTATCCTGATGGGCATCTCCTCCAAGACGACCTTCAATCCTTCTCCGAGCAGCTTGTTGGCGCTCATCCTGGGGAGGTGGATGTCAACGCCGGAGTGGCCCCCTAGGAGCCCTCCCACGTTGAGCCTGAGGCCCCCCCAGCCCTCCGCCGCCGTCGGAGGTTCCGGGTAACTATAGTTGGTGCCCCCGCCGCCCGCTGAGCTTATGATAATGACTCCCAGCTCCTCGCTGTCCAGGTTGATCATCCTCTTCCCGGTGAAGAAACCGAGCTGCATCTTGACGGCGCCCGTGAGGCCGGTCTCCTCGTCCACCGTGAGGACCGCCTCCAGTCTTCCGTGCACCAACAGGCGGGGCTCCACCATCACCGCCATCGCGATGGCCATCCCGACGCCGTTGTCGGCCCCTAGCGACGTGCCCTCTGCCCTGAGGAGGTCGCCGTCGACCCGGAGGGGGATCGGGTCCTTGGCGAAGTCGTGTGGGCTGCCTTCGGTCTTCTCGCAGACCATGTCCTGATGGCACTGGAGCACGAGAGTCTGGGTCCCCTCGTGGCCTTCGGCGGCCTCCCGGGCGAGGAGTATGTTTCCCACCTCGTCCTGTTTGAAGGAGACGCCATTCTCTTCGGCCCAGTCCTTTATCCAGCGCCCCAACTCCTGTTCCCTTTTCGAGCATCGGGGTATCCTGGAGATCTCTTCGAAGATCTCCCAGACGGCCCTCGGCTCCAGCCCCTCCAAAGTTCCGCTCATGTCAAGTCACGGATCTGAAAATGTGCATGCCTGTATAAATTGAGTATCAGGGCTTTCCTAGCCGGGTTCGGCTCCTCAGGATCGTCTCCGGGGGATCGTCGAGAACTCGATCCACTGGGAGTGGTACTTTATCGAGGGGTCCTCGGGATTGAAGGCGATGTGGAACTCAGTGGACGTACCTGGTCGTATCGAGCCAATGACGCACGATTCTGTGTAGGCGTCCCCCCCGGCGCTCACCCAAGTGACGAAGACCTCGGTGTCGTAGGCCACGGACCAGCCCGCGTTCAGCACCGTCCCGTCGAAGACGAGTTGGACGTCTCCCCCGTGGGTCTTGAGGTCGTAGTCGATGCTCGTGATCAATGGCTCCGGTTTGAAGTAGAACTTGGAGACGAAGACGTAGCCGAGGACAGCACAGAAGATGAGGTAGGCAGCGATGATCGCCCTCTGCTTGATATTCATCCCTTACCCCTGAGGCACCAGAAGATGGGGTTGGGCCGGGTCTTAAAATAAAATATGAATCTTTAAATCATGAAACGGGCCAGTGAACGTCAGTTAGAATCGCTAGTTACTTGAGAACTCAACCTTGTGAGAGTGGTACTTGACGAGGAACTCGTCGCCCACCTCGAAGACGATGCAGAAGGGGGATTTACTACCCGGTTCGATGCAGCCCAGGGACATCGAGTCCGTGTAGCTGGCCCCTCCCATGGTGACCCAGGTGACGAAGATCCGGACATCGTAGGCCGCCTTCTGGCCCATGTTCTTCACCTCGCCCGTGAAGACTTGGCGGGCCCCCGAGCCAGACTGCTCCACCTCGTACTGCACGCCTGTTACCACCGGATTCGGCTTGAAGTAGAACTTGGAGACGAAAATAAAGCCGAGTAACCCAACAAAGACAACGTATACTGCTATGATGGTCTTCCATGTGGTGTCCATCGGGCTCTCCGGGCATCTCTACGGTGATCTTTCATCTTTAAATAAAATATGAATCTTAGAATCATGGATTATGTGCCGCAAAATCCTCGCGGAACTCGGATGTTTCTAGGTTTAATCTTGAGGAAACTTGATCCGATGAACTTCATGGATACATATCAACCTATTTTGTAAAAAAAAACATAGGGGAAATAGAATACGATAGTAAACAATAAATTACACTAACAACTCGTCGGGTGGGCTCAGGAGTATAGGGGGACGTACGGAGCAACTAGGACCGCCAGGGCGAACGCCAAGGTCCCGGCGAGGACCGCCATCAACGCCGCGAAGGCGAAGGGCTTCACCCCGAGCCTCGCGATAGTCCTGAACTGGACCTTCGAGCCGACCCCGGCAAAGGCGGTCGCCAGCAGGAACGGGATGACGTTCCCCTTCAGCAGACCCTTGAAGTAGACCCAGTCGAGGCCCGTGACGGCTAGGGCCGACGCGTTGGCGTCTAGGAGTGCCGAGACGATGGAGCCCGCTATGAAGAGGACGGCAAAGGTGGGCAGGACGAGCTTCGCCCCTTCCCTCGCCTCGCCGCCACCTCTGTTGAAGATGTATGTCGCCAGGAGTACCGCGGGACCTATCATGAATATTCTCACCGACTTAATCATCAGCGCGGGGCTGATCACCCCCTCGCCGAGAGCCCCCGCTGCCGCCACGACCTGGGCGGTCTCGTGGACCCCGGAGCCCACCCAGATGGCGAAGACGTTGAGATTGCCCCCGAGGAGCCCGTTCACCGCCGTGCTCGAGAATAGGAAGGGGTAGAGGAACATCGACATGAGGCCAAAGAGGGTGATGCCGCTCAATGCGAGGCCGATCTCCTCCTCCCTCGCCTCGAGGGCAGGGGCCGTGGCGGCTATCGCCGACGCTCCGCAGATGGAGGTCCCGACGCCGATGAGGAGTGCCAGCCTATCGCTGATGCCAAACCTCCTGCCCAGCCATACGCTGGTGAAGAAGGAGAACGCGATCACCACCAAGGCGTTGACGACACCTATCCCTACCTGGAACCAGACCATGGCGCTGGTCACGAGGCCGAGGAGGGCGATCGTCGCCTTCAGCAGTCTCGAAGAGCAGAAGTTGGCCCCCACTGTCAACCATTCGGGAAGTTTAACCAGATTCGAGACGGCTATCCCGAAGATGAACGCCCACATGAGGCAGCTCACGGGTCTGTACAGCCGCCACGTGACGAAGGAGACCATCGCTATCACCGCGCAGTATGCCACGCCCGGTGCGTACTTGGACAAGTTCGAGTGGTCTGTCGTTTTCTCACGCCTCCGTGAATCTGTCCTGATGCGACCCCACCTCTGATAAGGTTTGCCTCTGCAAGCCTCGGATGAACCTGATACGATTAGATTTATCTCTAGATAGGGGAATCCCTTCAACCATGAGCTATAACTCACGTCGTTCACCCGTCTACGCCAGGGACGGCATCGTAGCCTCGAGCCAGCCCCTGGCCTCCATGGCGGGGATCAAGATACTCCAGAAGGGAGGCAACGCCGCCGACGCCGCTGTCGCGGTGGCAGCGGCCCTCAACGTCACGGAGCCGACCTCCACGGGCATAGGCGGGGACTGTTTCTGCCTCTTCTTCGACGGCAGCAGCAAGAAGATCTCAGGAGTCAACGGGAGCGGTCGCGCCCCCGCAGGCCTCACCGTCGAGAAGCTCCACGAGCAGGGGATAACGGAGAGGATGCCCTCCCAGAGCATTCACACCATCACGGTGCCCGGGGCGGCCACCGGCTGGGTGGACACCATCGAGCGGTTCGGCACCATGGAGATGTCCGAGGTCCTTGCCCCCGCCATCGAGCTTGCTGAGAGGGGCTTCCCGGTCGCCCCCATGACCTCAAGGGGCTGGCAGAGGGGCGCCGAGCGGCTCAAGAGCGGACCCAACTTCAACGAGATGCTGATCGACGGCAGGGGCCCCGGGGAGGGGGAGATCATGAGGAACCCGACCCTCGCCCGCACCTTCAGGGAGGTGGCGGAGTACGGCAAAGCCGGCTACTACGAGGGCAGGATCGCCGAGGCCATCGTCGACCTTATAGCGCCCCGAGGGAGCTTCATGACAGTCGACGACCTCAAGAACCATCGCAGCACCTTCCCCGAGCCCATCTCCACCAACTACAGGGGCTACGACATCTTTGAGATACCGCCCAACGGCCAGGGGATCACCGCCCTCATCGCTCTCAACATCGTCGAGGAGTATGACCTCGCGTCCATGGGGCACTCCTCCGCGGAGCATCTGCACACCATGATCGAGGCCATGAGGATGGCGTTTGCCGACACCCGTTGGTACGTAGCCGACCCCGACGTCGTCCACGTGCCCATCAAGGAGCTCATCAGCAAGGAGTACGCCGCGGAGCGGAGGAAGCTCTTCGACCCGGGGAGGGCGAACGTCGACGTCCAGAGGGGCTCACCGGTCGCCGGCTCCGACACCGTCTACTTCTGCACCGCCGACGGAGACGGGAACGCCGTCAGCTTCATCAACAGCAACTACATGGGCTTCGGCACCGGCCTCATCCCCAAGGGCTGCGGCTTCACGCTGCAGAACAGGGGCGCCAACTTCAGCGTCGACCCCAAGCACCCCAACTGCGCCGGCCCCAGCAAGAGGCCCTACCACACCATCATCCCCGGTATGGCGATGAAGGACGGGGAGCTCCTCGGCCCCTTCGGCGTCATGGGAGGCTTCATGCAGCCCCAGGGCCACCTCCAGGTCGTCGTCAACATGGTCGACTACGGCATGGATCCCCAGGCGGCCCTCGACTCCCCCAGGTTCTGCATCGGCAGCGGCACCAGCGGTGGGAAGGTCGCCCTCGAGGAGGGCATCAACCTCGAGGTTATGAGTCAGCTCGCCAGAATGGGCCACGAGGTGATCCCCAGGACAGGGAGCGCCAGGGGCGGCTTCGGCCGAGGACAGATAATCCTGCGGAACCCCGAGACGGGGGTCCTCTGCGGCGGCTCCGACCCCAGGGCCGACGGAATGGCCATCGGCCTCAACTAAAAACCATTTTTTTTATTTAGTGCTAGGCGGGGTGCTGGCTCTCGAAGGCCCCGCCGTACTGGATGACGGTGACGATGGGCAGCATCTCCCTGAGCCTCCTGACGTTGCGGGGCTCGTCCTCAAAGTAAACGTCGATCCCCAGCTCCAGTATCTTGTCCCTCTTTCCCTTGAGGGAGAACTCGGGGTCCAAGCCGTTGAGCTCGTCCTCGGTAAACTCGTACCTCGGGCTCCCGCCCATCACGTGAACGCTCGCGGCGCCTGGGAGGTGCCTTGTGCACCACCTGAGGGTGAGTTCCTTTAGCTCCTGGTTCCTGCCGGTGATGACGTGGTACTCGTCCCCCTCGTGGAGGAGGAGTCTCGGGTCCAGCAGGGGCTTCCTCGTTGAGAAGTAATGGATCTGTGCAACCCTCAGCTTCTCCCGGGGGAGCCGGTTGATCATGTGGAAGACCGCGTCGTCGTAGTCGCAGAGGACGCCGTCCATGTCGAATCCGATCCTCATGTTTCAGGGGTAACCCGCTGCTCTAAAGAATTCTTCTGTGGCCCTGAGGTGTCCACGCGCCCCCTGAGGTCCCTCGATGGCGGAGGTCCTCCACAAATCTGATATATCGTCGCTCCGTTGTAGTCCCCGTGCCTTTTCTCAGCATAAGGAGTGATCAAGATTGAAGTTTGAAAATTTCCCCCGCTATACCCTCATCGTGCTGATGCTCGCCCAGATGGGCGTGGCTGTACTCGCGATCCCCCACCTGCCCCACGCGGGGGCCCAGGTGAACGCCGTAGACATGCTCATGGAGGTCCCCGGGTACACCCTCAGCGCCGACATCTACAACTACCCCGAGTACGTCACTCTGATGACGGAGCTCAGCATCGAACCCAGCGACTTCATCCTCGGCGTGGATCCTGTTGCGATCATCCTCGCTAGTTACCAGCGGGGCGACGTCTACGTCTGGCTGGAGGTCTTCGAGTTCGCCTCCGAGGAGTACGTCGAGGAGGAGTACGGCCTCCAGCTGGATGTGGAGGAGTACGTGAGCGGCTTGGGCTACCAGGGCTTGAACGGCCCCATGTTTCAGAGGTTCGTGCCCAGGGAGAGGGTGTTCACCGCCGACAGGTTCCTCTTCCTCCTCTTCTACTCCCCCCTCGACAACATGGAGGCTTACGGCGAGATGGACCGCCTCCTCCCGTCCTTCATCTCCCACTTCCTCGACCAGCTGGGAACCAGCATCCCCGCGCCGCCTACGACAGTCGAGGCGAGGTGGGGGCTCGAGCCCGGGGACGTGCTCACCTGGCACGTTGAGGAGAGCACTTTCACCGGCTACGTCGGCGGCGGCACCTCGTCCAGCCAGGAGGACTGGGAAGGCACCTGGGAGATCATCGACGTCAGGGACGGCCACCTCCTCGTCAAACAGGAGAGAAGGATCAGGCAGGTCCTCACCGAAGACGAGACCAAGGTGAGCGTAGACATCCCCTACGACGAGTACATCTGGTACGCGCCTGATGAGGAGGGGGTACCCCTCCGTTCCGAGGACGGCTCCGCCGCCGGCGCCGTCGTCTACCCTTTGGAGTACGGAGGCTTGACCCTCTACGACTTCGTGTCAGACAGCATCAGCAACCTGCCGGAGAGGGACGTGGACAAGGGCACCGAGTACGTCAGCGCTCACGGGAGGACCCCCTCCTACTCCGGGTTCACACCCATCGAGACCCAGTGGAGGGACGTCGTCGCGCATAGGGGGACGGGCATCATCACCTCCTACGAGTTCTACTACAACAACAACGAGTACTCCATCACGACCTCCACAGGGATCACCCTCACTGAGGCTAACTTCGACCTGAGCAGCCGCGCCCCCGTCGCCCTCAGCCTCACCGCCTCGACGATGCTCTCATCCGAGAACTTGACGGAGGGCGACCTGATTACGCTCACAGTAGAGATCATGGACCAGGATGGGGCTCCCGTCGACGACGCCGAGGTAACCGCCACGTTCATCGGCGAATTTTACGTGCTTACGCACACGGGATCGGGAAGCTACGAGGCAACCCTGAGCTCCGACGACGCCGATGAGGGCACCTATGAGGTCATCATCAGCGCGGAGATGACCGGCTACGAGGGCACCTCGGACTCGAGCTACGTCGTCGTCCAGCAGCGTTCCCCCAGTCAGCCCGCGGGGTCCACGCCCGGGGGATCGGGCATACCGGGCTTTCCACCGCTTGCCATAGCCCTGGGGATGTCCTTCGCCTACCTCGTCGCATCCCGGCGGAGACGGTGAGGGTGTTTTTCAGTAAAATTTGAGGGTCCTCCATCGAATCCGTTATATTGTAAAACGAAATATGAAGAACTACACTTATGGAAAACAGGAGGATCATCACCTTTATCGCCGTCGGACTGGTCGCTGGGCTAGTCCTCGGTGCGGTCGGTGGGTACATGATCGCCCTGAGGCAGAATATATCGAGTTTTCAGATGAGCATCAACATGCTCAACGGCACCCTTATGTCGCTCAGTGAGGAGCTGGCCGATAGGGAGGAGGAGATAGAGGCGCTGAACTTCAGCCTCGCCTCCAAGGATGTCGAACTCGCCGCGAAGGATGAGGATCTCGCCTACGCCTACGTCGCGATAGAGATGCTGAACGAGTCCCAGGTGAAGGACGAGGAGTTCATCGAGGTCCAAGCGGGGCTCGTAGCCATGCTCAACTACTCCCTCGCCTACGAGAAGTACCGGAGTGCCCTCATGGAGAGCATCATCTCTGGCTACGTCCCGGACTATGAGCCCACCGTGAACTTCTACGCGGTCTACGATCACATGTCCTTTGACAATTGGTGGGCGATCAACGGCCCAAAGAACTAGAATTGACCCGTCTCCCGAAGTTGCCGTTCAAGGGTTACATCGGCCTAGTGAAGATGTTGTACTTCTCCTCCTCGGAGAGCTCCTTGAGCACCCTTCGGGCGAGCAGCTTCGCCGGGTCGGTGATATTCACCCTGTTCTGCAGGTCCTCGAAGCTGTCGAAGGGAACCCTCTCCCTCTGATCCAGGATCTGCCACATCAGCCTCTTACCAATGCCGGGCACCAGCTCCATGGAGTGCATCCTCGGGGTCACCGGCTGAGACTCGTTGAAGAAGGTGATGAACTTGGGCACGTCCGATCTGATGATCGTCTCGGCGACGAGGGGGAGTTCCGCCTTCGCGGAGGAGGTGAGGTCGCTGTAGTTGATCCGCCCCAGGATGTGCTCGACAACGGTTCGCCCCTTCTTGCCCACGTAGATGCGCTCACGGATGTTGTAGGGCATGTCCCCCCGCGGCACCGCCTCGAGGAGGGTGAAGTAGGTCTCCCCCACGATCTGTATGATCGGGTTGCCGTGGTACGAGGAGCGTTGGGTGCCGGGTCTGCCGTGCGGTAGGTCGTCTAGGACGTAGGCGTACTCCTCATACTTTTTGGGAGCTCTCTCCACCGCGCACACCTCCCAAGGTTCTCAGGGGAGATATTACTCGGACCTATATTTCTCAATTATCCCTAAAATGGAGTTCATGACTTCCTCGGAGATGATCCTGCGCCTTCCCAGGAAGGTCCTGAGCTCCCCGACGCCCCGGGGAAGGCTGTTCGCTATCTGGACAGCAAGCCCCCTGTCGACGCTCGCCTCTGTGACGAGCTCCTCGACGAGGGCCTCGGACATCTCCACCTGCTTGGAGAAGCGTACCGTGTAGTCGTGCACCCTCCTCTGGAGGGGGTCGAGGTCCTCTAGGTGTGCCTCAAGTATCTTCTTGGCTTCAGCGACCGTTATGGGCTTCTTCTCCACGATGGACATTCCTAAAACCTCTAGTGCTTGATCAGGTGCTCGGGACGAGCTGTAATTATCTTCGAGGTCTTCCTCTGGGGGATGTCGAGGACGTAGGCCTTACCTCGCTTCTCGATGATGGTGGCGACCTTGCCTTGGAACCTCTTGTGGGGCATTCCCCTGTGGATCCCGGGGTCGATCTTGATGATCACCTTGTCGCCCACCTGGTAGTCGGCCAGGAGCCTGCTGAGGCCTAGCTTGCCCCGCTCCCTGACCTTCTTGGTCATCACGCCGCGGCTCTTCCTGCGCGGCCCCTTGGATTTCGGCATTTTTCTGTCCTCATCTCAGCTTAAAGGGCATCCTCTGGAGCATCCTTCGTCTGCCTTTAAGCTGCCTGAGCATCTTACGCATCGCGTTATACTGCTTAATAAGTTCTCTTACTTCCCGCTCCTCGGTGCCCGAGCCCCGCGCGATGCGTTTGGTCCGGGAGGCGTTCAGAATCTTGGGGTTCTCCCTCTCCTCCACGGTCATGGACTCGATGATGTACTTCCATCGGTCCAGCCGCTCCTCGGCGACGTCCAGATCGGACTGGGGGAGCTGGTAGTTGAGGCCGGGGACCATGGAGAGCACCTTCTGGAGGGGGCCCATGCTCCTCATCGTCTCGAACTGCTGGTACATGTCGGCGATGGTGAACTTGCCGGAGAGCATGGCGTTGACGTCCTTATCGGTGACCTGCACCTCCGCCTCCTTCACCTTCGCCACGAGGCCCTCGATGTCCCCCATGCCTAGGAGGCGGCCGATGAAGCGGCTGGGGACGAAGGCCTCCAAGTCCTCGATCTTCTCACCGGTCCCGATGAACTTGATGGGTGCGCCCGTCGCCGCGACCCCTGAGAGCGCGCCGCCGCCCCGAGCCGAGCCGTCGAGCTTGGACACGATGATGGAGCCGACGTCCGTCGCCTCGTTGAACGCCATCGCCTGGGCTGCCGCCTGCTGGCCAATGGTGCCGTCGAGGACGAGGATAATCTCCTGGGGTTTAACCGCCCTGGCGATCTGCTGCATCTCGATGATGAGGGACTTCTCCTCCTTGTGGCGACCGGAGGTGTCCAAGATGACGACCTCGTGGTCGCCGAACTCCTTGACGCCCCTCCTCGCTAATGCCACCGGGTCCTTCTCCCCAGGCTCCCCGTAGAAGTCGACGTTGATGGACTCCGCCAGCTGCTGGAGCTGGTCGTAGGCGCCGGGCCTGAACGTGTCAGCGCAGATGAGCGCCGGCTTCAGCCCCCGCTTCTGGAAGTATCTGGCGAGCTTCGCGGCCTGGGTGGTCTTCCCCGAGCCCTGGATACCGATGAGCATGAGCACGTTCTGCCTCCCGGGCATGATCTCCAGGGGCATCGGTTTCTCCCCGACGAACCGGGTGAGCGCCTCGTAGACGACCTTGACGACGTGCTCCCTCCGGCTGATCCCGGGAGGCAGCTCCTCGTCGAGAGCCCTCTTCTCGATGTTCTGGCTGAGCTCCATGACGAGCTGGACTTTGACGTCCGCCTGCAGCAGCGCCCGCTGGAAGTCTCGGATGAGCTCCTTCACCAGGTCGGCGTCCACAATGGGAGCCCTGATCACCTTCCTTATGGCGTCATATAGGCTTGAGCCCAGCTTCTCGAGGACCATTTTAATGCACTTTTACCCTTTTTCCGGCATTAATTCCACGCGCCTGCATGTAAACGTTGTTCTGGGATGGGATTTTTATTAACAGTTGAACGATGATACTCGTTGACGGATATGGGGGAGGATGTCGTGGCCATAACGGGGAGCTTTTGGCCTCGACACGGTGATCGTCGCCGTGGCCGCCAACTCGATCAACTTCTTCGACGCCTCCGAGGTGAGGAAAATAATCTGCAAGACCAGGACGTCCCCGGTACAGATGGCCCATCGACCAGGTGAACTGGAGGGACGACTTAGAGGAGTATAGACGGTTCATGAAGCGAGGCTAGATGAACGAGAGGAACTCGTCGATCTGCTCATAGGCCTCGGATAGCTCCCCGTAGCTCTTCACGGTGAGCCCGGGATTTCCGAGGATCATGGCCGAGATCTTCTTCCCGGTGTCACGGTGCAGGCAGAGGACGGGCTTCCCCATCGTCTCGGCGATGCCGATCTCGTAGCCAACTCCCAGGGAGGGTCCGGTGACCTCGGCGACGACGACGTCGGCCTCATTGAGCCATGCCACGTCCCTTTGGAAGATCTCTGCCTCGCTGATGCCAGCCTCGAACTCCTCGGTGACGTGTGCAAGGTGCTCGGTCAGGACGGTGCCCCATCCCTTGAGGTGATCGGTCAGCAGTTTCAGGGTCTCGGGGTTGTTCCTCACACCACGCACGGAGCAGCAGAAGTAGATCTTCATACACGATATTCATGCGGTAGATTATATCTGGGTTATCCTGCATTTGCTCCTGGCCCCTTCCGGTCGACCCTGGGCTCCTTGATGAAGAGTAGTAATATGGGAGCCACGAGGAGGCCCACACCGCTGCCCAGCAGCAGGAGCATGTTGAACCGGAGGCTCTCCCAGATGTACGCCCCTATGATGGACACGGGCAGGTTCATGAGGTCCAGGGACTCAAGGGGCAATCTTAGGTGGCCCAGATCCTTCACCTATCCACTAAGTGATCAGAACGATCCAGAAACCTAATCACAGATGACCATCAGATAATTGTTAGGAAACCATACGCGTGGGGAATGGTATGTCGGGCGAGGAGGGTGAACTCAAGGCTCTCAACGAGAAGATGGAGAGGATGATGCAGCGCCTCGACTACTTGGAGGCCATCCTCACCGAGAGTCGGCAGTACCCGGAGCTCGCACAGCTCATGGGCGACCTGAAGGTGGGTGCGGCCCTCTATGGTGAGCCACTGAAGCTTATTCAGCGGCTCCTCGGGGTCCGCAGGTATCTGGAGAAGACCCCTGAATCGAGGGACGAGGTCTCCAGGATCATTCTGAACGCCCTTGCCATGAAGGGCCCCATGAACATCTCCCAGCTCACTAGGGAGGCTGAGAGGGAGCGGGGTTCCGCCTCACGGGTCACCGTGAGGAAGAGGGTGCAGAGCCTCCTGGAGGAGGGGATCATCGAGAAGGGGGAGGGCTTCGAGTACCGGCTCAAGGAGTGACCCGCCCACTTTATCGCAGATCTTATCTCTCCAGCCCTCCCTCGTTTACATGAATGCCCATGGGAGACGACCTCAGGTTCGGCGTGATCACCCTCCAGAACTTACCTTGGGAGCAGGAGGTGAGCCGCTGGAGGCGCATCGAGGAGCTCGGATTTGACAGTGTATGGCTGGCGGACCACTTCGTCGACTATACGAGACCCCGCGAGCCTTGGTTTGAGTGCTGGACCCTGCTGGCGGCCCTCGCCTCCCAGACTCGAAGCATCAGGGTGGGCACTCTCGTCTCCAACGTCTTATGGCGGAACCCGGTATTCCTCGCCCGGCAGGCCCTCACCCTGGACCACATCTCCGGCGGCAGGCTGGAGCTGGGACTCGGCGCTGGTGCTCCTGCTGACTTAGATCCCAGCTATGAGATGACCGGGATCGAGGATCCCGGGCCCCGGGGGAGGGTGGAGCGCTTCGGGGAGGTAGTGGAGATGGTGGACAGGCTCCTGAGCAACGAGGTCACCACCTACGAGGGACGCTACTACAGGATCAAGGAGGCCGCCATGAACCCCCGACCCGTGCAAAGGCCGAGGCCCCCCATCACGGTAGGCGCCCAGAGGCCCAGGATGCTGAGGATAGCGGCGCGCCACGCCGATGCATGGAACACCTTCGGCGGCACGGACCTGTCCCCCGAGGAGAACCTGGAGACCGTACGCAGGAGTAACGAGCTCCTGAACAGGCTGTGCGAGGAGTACGGTCGGGACCCGGGGGACCTCAGGCGCTCCCTCCTCCTCTTCGGGCAGGAGGCGTGGACCCTGTACGACTCCTCCGGAAACTTCGAGAAGGTCTTCCACAGGTACGTGGACGTGGGGATAACCGAGTTTATTCTTTACTATCCGTTCAATGTGGGGCAGATCGCGGTCTTCGAGAAGGTGGCTGAGGAGATCATCCCGGGATTGCGCGACAATTAGGGCACCGGCGCGACATTCCGCATTTCCGATATGTTGAATAGTTGACGTCCGCCTTGATCTAAAAGGTGAGTTTTGCTGGTGTACTGCTCGAAATGTGGCAAGGAGATGTCAGAGGACGCCGCTTTCTGTCCCAACTGCGGCGTCAGGACGAGAGTGGGAGCCGAGAAGGGTATCTCCATACCCATGGACGAGGTGAGGGACGGGTTGTCAGAGATAGGGGTAGAGATCGAGAGGGCGCTCAGGGAGGCTGGGAGGGAGATCAGTAAGGCGTTCAACGAGGTGCGGGAGGGGGTCCGGGACGAGACCGACGGTAGGCCCCTCGTCTGCCCCGACTGCGGCGAGAAGAACAGGAGATCCGCCAAGTACTGCTTCAAGTGCGGCAAGCCCCTCTAGGGCCTGAACTACCGCCTGACCACTAGGTGGTCACGAATGTCCAGCACACCTATTGCCGCTGACCACCCTCATTATGTAGTAGGTGAATATGTATGGAAGAAAAAAGAGACCACAGGTCGAAGGACGCTCAGGAGGTCGCCGAGATCTTCGAGACCCTCGCCACGAAGGTTCCCGAGATGATCAATGGAATTGTTGGGAGCCTGTTCTCCCCCGATTCGGCAGCGAATATGGGGAAGGCCGTGGCGGAGTTCAGGAAGGCCCTGATTGAAGGGGGCATCTCCGAGGAGGAGGCCACCCAGATGACCAGGGAGTACCTGGGGACCCTGACCAACTGGTCGGGCGCCATGAGAGATGCTGCTAGTTCCCGAAGGCACAGAGAGTAGATCCGGAATGAGTCCAGGAAACATCCTCCGCACCATTTTTTATACGTTCATCATGTTAGTCAGGGCACCCTTCATGATCGTGAGTTTTTACTTCAAAAGGAGGAGGGCCATTGGATGCTTCAAGAGAACCCTCATCGCATCCGGCGTCCCACGACGGGAGGCGAACGAGCTGGCCCGTAACTATCCGTTCAAGCTGGGGGACTTCATAAGCCTAGCGCGGAGTGCGCCAAGGCAGATTAAAAACGCCGGTTAGTACCCTTCAGAAGGCGCGCTTGAAGATCTTCTTGACGGAGTCCACTCCGTCCCCGACGACCTTAACGCCCTCCATGTCCCCGATGCCCCTCTCGTGAGCCATCCTGATGTGGGGGATGTGCATGGGGTCGAAGCCCATCACCCTGGCGGCGGTGGCGTCGGTCGCGACGACGTCCGAGCCGGCGATGATAGTGTCCATCTTCACGGGTTTGCCGCCGACGGGCCCCCTGCCCTCCATGGCGGTGAAACCGTCGATCACCGTCAGGGCGGGCTTTAGGACGGCGTTGATGTCTGTGATGACCTTGTGCATCCCCCTCACGTGGTACCTCCCCTTGAACTTGGCGGGGAGCATTCCGAACATGTTCTTCAGTCCCAGGGTTACCATCGTCTCCGAGTGGGTTTTCAGCTTGGCGGCGCTGATGACCGCGGACTCGACGGCGATGCGGGGCACCTTGATGGTCTTCAGTGTGAGGTGGTCGGGCACCTCCAGCTCGACGCGGTCCTCCTCGTGGCGGAGGTTGATCCATCCTACACCGTTCCTCTTGCACATCTCCGCCATGCCGGTGACCTCGAACGCCTTGTCGGCGTTGGTCATCGTGGCATCGGACTCCACGACGTACACCTCCACGGGGATCTCCTTTAGCTTCCTGATGATCGCCTCGACGACGACTGGGTCCGTGGTGGCCCCCGTGTCCCAGGTCTTGGTGGTGATGAAGTTTACCTTGACGAGAATCCTTTTCCATCCCTTGAGGGCGTCCCTGTAATCGATGAGATCTAGGGCCCTGAAGACGGGCTCATGGCCCCTCTCGCCCTTCACGACGGCGACCTTAGACAACTCGATATCCATTCGGGACCGCGACTATAAGATGTTCCCCTCAAAGCATCGACGAAGGCGGTCGAGATAGGAGACAGGAGAGCCTCTCCGTTGGGAAAACCATTTAGCCTAAATGGTCTCGATATAGATTTAAGTGATTCTTATGAGTCCCAAGTTCTACACCGAGGATGAGGTGAACCGTCTCTACGGAGACGCCAAGTCCTACCTCATCAGGAGGTGGGAGCCTCGCCCCGGGTACAAGCCCCTGATACTCACCGGTGGTGAGGGAGTCTACTTCTGGGACGCGTCCGGCAAGAGGTACCTGGACCTGATCTCCCAGCTGTACAACGTCCACATCGGCCTAAACAACAGAGAGGTCATCGAGGCGGCGAAGAGGCAGATGGACGAGATGGCCTACGCTTCCCCAAGCTACTTCAACGTCCCCCAGATCCAGCTGGCGAAGCGCCTCGCCCAGATAACCCCCGGTGACCTCTGTAAGACCTTCTTTGGGAACAGCGGCACAGAGGCAAACGAGGTGGCGATCAAGCTCGCTCAGCTCTACAAGGGCGCATCGAAGATCGTGAGCTTCTGGGATGCCTACCACGGCTCAACCTACGCGATGGTGAGCGTTGGCGGCAACATCAGAAACAGGCAGCATAAGGGCCTAAGCATCTTCGAGGAGTTCAAGCACGTGCCTAGCCCCTACTGCTACAGGTGCCCCTTCAAGAAGACGTACCCGGAGTGCGACCTCCTCTGCGCTGACTTCGTTAAGTACACCATCGAGAAGGAGGGCACGAGCACCGTCGCGGCTTTCATGGCGGAGCCCATCTGTAGCTGGGCGGGCCAGGTGGTGCCCCCTGACGGCTACTGGCAGAAGGTGAGGAAGATCTGCGACGAGACCGGGGTCCTCATGATCTTCGACGAGGTGATGACGGGCTTCGCCAGGACGGGGAAGATGTTCGCCTGCGAGCACTGGAACATCGTGCCTGACATCGGGACCTTCGCGAAGGGCATCACGGCGGGGTACGTCCCCCTTGGGGCGACCATCGTGAATAAGAAGATCGCTGACCACTTCGACGAGAAGAGCTTCCCCCACAGCTACACATACAGCGGTCACGCCCTCGCCTGTGCCACGAGCCTTGCGGTTATCGACTTTTACTTCAAGGAGAAGCTGGCGGACAGGGCGGCGAAGATGGGGAAGTATATGATGGACGAGCTCAGGGGGATGCAGGAGAGACAGCCGGTCATCGGGGATGTCAGGGGGCTCGGCCTGTTCATGGGTATCGAGCTCGTGGCGAACCCGGGGACGAAGGCGCAGATCCAGCCTGAGGGGCTTACTCCGGGGCAGAGTAGTGACCCAGAGCACAACCCGATGGTCTACCTGACGGATAAGGCGAAGGAGAGGGGGCTCATCTTCGGCTCCAGCCCTGGCACCGGGATCATAAGGATGATGCCCTATCTGATCATCACGGAGGAGCAGGTGGACGAGGGGCTAAAGATCCTAGAGGAGATCATCGCGGAGATGTCGAAGAAGTTCGACCTGCCCCGGAAAGGGTAGAACCTCTTTTTCGTTTCAGAACCCTTTATTAGAACCTATACTACATGTCTTCCGAATCCCGGGTCGGTTGCGACTCGTATGTGTGTTTGATTCAGTATGAAATTTGACGAGTTGAAGATCAGCCCCGAGGTGAAGAGGGGGCTTGCGGACAGGGGCTTCGACGAGATGTTCCCCATCCAGGAGATGGCCATCCCTGTGATGCTTGAGGGGAAGAACGTGATCGGGCAGGCGAAGACGGGGACGGGTAAGACCGCGGCCTTCGGGGTGCCCATGATTGAGGGGCTTGACTTCGAGGCGGAGGGGGTTCAGGGGCTTGTTCTGGCGCCGACCCGGGAACTCGCTGTCCAGATCTCAGAGGACCTAGCGAGTTACGGCAAGTACACGCCACTTAGGGTGCTCACGGTCTACGGTGGGGTCTCCATCGAGAGGCAGATGGACGAGCTGAGGAGGGGTGTCCACGTCGTCGTCGGGACGCCTGGGCGCATCATCGACCACATCAGGAGGGGCACCCTTAGGCTGGACAGGGTGAGGTCCCTGGTGCTGGACGAGGCCGACAGGATGCTGGACATGGGCTTCATCGAGGACATAGAGTACATCCTCCGGCAGACGCCGAGGGAGAAGCAGAGCAGCCTCTGGTCGGCGACGATAGACGATAACACGCAGCGGCTGTCCAGGCGGTATATCCCTAACCCCGAGGGGTTGATCGCCAGTAAGGATGAGATCGCTTTGGAGACCATCGACCAGCGGTACATGCTGGTGGTGGACTATGAGAAGTTCGAGACCCTTGAGAAGCTGATAGAGAGGATGAAGATCGACCGGGCCCTCATCTTCTGCAGGCGTAGGACGACTGTTGACAGGCTCGCTAGCAGGCTGAAGAGGGCGGGTTTCGACGCGGAGGCGATCCATGGCCAGTTGAGCCAAGCGAGGAGGGAGTCGGTGCTCCACATGTTCAGGGAGGAGAAGCTCAGCTATATGGTGGCGACCGAGGTGGCGGCCCGGGGCCTTGATATCATCGACGTCCCGTTTATCATCAACTATGACATCCCGGACGACCCGTTCATGTACTTCCACAGGATTGGGAGGACCGCCAGGGCCGGCAAGTCGGGGACTGCGGTGACCTTCGTCACGCATGAGCAGAGTGAGGAGATGGAGCGCATCGAGGCCCTTACGGGCACTAAGATCAAGAAGATGACTCTGCCCCCGGACTTTCTCTTCTAGCCTACATGTTTTAAACGCCGAGACTAGAATAGCCTCTGGTGGTCATGTCCGAGGCTTTCTTCAGTTCTCAGCCTTCCTCTGAGGAGATAGAAGCGAGGATTGCTGGGTATCCGTCGTGGTTGGAGGTTGATCTGGACCTCCTCGGTTGGAATCTTGAGAGGATCCGTGAGCGTGTTGGCGTCGAGATCGTCCCCTGCGTGAAGACGAATGCATACGGCCATGGGCTGGTTCCCGTCGTCGCCTATATGATGAAGCGGGGGGTTGGGCGGGTGCTCGTGGCGAAGCTCTGGGAGGCGATGCAGATCAGGGAGGCGGGCCTGGACTGCGGCGTTATAAACATGGATCCCTTGTTCACGGCAGGGCAGTTCGAGGAGGTGGTGGCGAAGGGGGTCACTCAGACCGTCTACCGGATGGAGGTGGCGCGGGGGATCAGTGAGGCAGCTATGAAGCAGGGGGTCGAGACGGAGGTCTTCGTGAAGGTGGACACGGGGCTGAACCGGGTGGGAGTGCGGCACGAGGGGGCGGCTGACCTCATCGAGGGCGTCGCGGGGCTCCCCGGGGTTCGTGTGGGAGGGGTCTTCTCGACGTTCACTGAGAACAGGAAGACGGACGCTCTCCAGCTCTCCCGGATACGGGGGCTGAGGGAGGAGCTGTCGTCGAGGGGGGTCGAGGTGCCCCACTGGAGCATGGCGAGCAGTAATGCGGTGTTCCATTTCCCGGACTCCTTCCTGACGGCGGTGAGGCCGGGGCTGATGCTTTTCGGTATCTACCCTGAGCCGGAGGACCGGGGGGTGGGGGTGGAGTTGAGGCAGGTGCTCTCCTTCAGGGCGAGGCTGGAGCATGTGAAGTGGGTGGAGGAGGGGGAGTCGGTGACTTACAGCGGCAGGTTCGTGGCACCCCGGAGGATGCGGGTGGGCACGGTGCATGCTGGCTACTCGGATGGCTGGCCCCGGGGGCTGACGAGGACGGGGGTCGTCCGTGTCGGGGGTGAGGTGAGGCCGGTGCTGGGCACGGTGTCGGTGAACCACCACGTGGTGGACGTCGACGGGCTGGAGGTGGACGCCGGGGATGTCGTGGAGCTGGTCTCCCGGGAGGGGGTGAACACGGTGGAGGCGGTCTCGGGGTTGGCGGGGGTCATGGTGTACAGTTTCTGCGTGGGTTTGAATCCGTTGCTGCCCCGGGTTTACGTGGAGGGGGGGGTCCCGGTGGCGTTGAGTGAGCCGCGGCTTGTGGAGGGGTAGCGTCAGGATTTAAATTTGGGTTCTGTTATCTAGTTTGGGTAGCCGGGGTAGCATAGCTTGGCTAATGCGCTGGACTCATGATCCAGAGGTTTGTGGCACCAGTGCCCTAGCCGGATAGAGAGCGTGGGTTCAAATCCCGCCCCCGGCACTTTTTCTCTTTCTGCTTCGTTATAATGGCTGCCGCTTATAGCGGTTTTTCGCGGAGTAGACCGTGTTTTCTAAAGGAATGCGCGCTCCTTTTGACATGAATCGATATTTAATGGCGTCGTTTTCAGGTTCCTTTTGGCTGTAGGAGGGTTTTTCTCGTTCTGATGTATGTTCCCCCCTCCCCTCTTATAGATCTTCGATTTTCTTGGAATGGCCCGTGTTTTGGTATGGAATCGGATCCGAGAGGAGGTGTTTTCGGGTTGCTTTCGTTGATTGGGTTGTTTTTCATTTGCAGATGCGTGACCCCCCCTACCTTTTTTTGTACGGTGCGTTGCATTTGATGGACTCTGCTTCAATTCAGGTATCGCCTGGTTTGTGCGCTGGACTCATGATCCAGAGGTTTGTGGCATCAGTTCCCTAGCGCGCGCATTTGAAGTAATTTTTTATTTGTAAATCTGTGTGATCTATCTACTCCTATGCAAAAATAGTGATGAGTACAACCTACACCTGCTAATTGAAAACAATGTGAACTCTATGCGTAGTGAAGGACCGTGGGGAAAACACGTTTCCTAGGATCTCAAAAAGGTTCATAAATCTTCATTCCAGAGTAAATAATCGGTTTTATCTTGAACTCCGCTGAAAGACGTGAGATAATAGCGAACTCACCGATCTCCTTCAACAACCTCAGGCGCTTCAACGTCGCCGCCGGGGTGCTGCATCTGGTGCAGGGCGCCCTGATGCTCTACCTTGGGCTGCTGCTGGAGTGGGAGAGGGACATCTACACCATCTACCTCGATTTCAACATCCTAAGCACAAATCCACCCGTCTTCGAGGTTCTCCCAAACCCGCAGGTCGCGTTCACCATCGGCAATCTGGGCGTGATACTGGCCTCCTTTCCACTTATCTCCTCGCTGGCCCACTTCCTCATAGCCTTCCCGCTGAACGGCAGGTACAACGAGGCCCTCAGAAAGGGGATGAATCCTTACAGGTGGTACGAGTATTCGGTCTCCAGCTCCATCATGATAGTCCTCATCTGCTTCCTGACGGGGGTCTGGGAGCTCTGGTCCCTCGTGATGATCTTCGTTCTCAACGCGATGATGATCGGGTTCGGCTACCTCATGGAGGTCCTAAACCAGGAGACTGAGAAGACCGACTGGTCCCCCTTCATACTTGGATGCGTCTCGGGTGCCACCCCCTGGGTGGTCCTCTTCGTCTACTTCGTCTCAGCCATCCTGTCCACGGGGCTGGAGCCCCCCAACTTCGTCTACCTCATAATAGCCTTCTACTTCGTGATCTTCAACATCTTCGCCCTTAACATGGTGTTACAATACATGGGCGTTGGACGCTGGAGGGACTACCTCTATGGGGAACGGTTCTACGTCATCCTCAGCTTCGTGGCCAAGACCATCCTGTCGTGGATAGTCTTCGTCGGCATCTTCGCACCTTTCTAATTTTTTTCTTAACACACGGATTATTGAGCTGAATTACTGGTGAAGAAAAAAGATGACGGCACCAGCGCCCAGGCCGGATAGAGAGCGTGGGTTCAAATCCACATACCGGCTCTTTTCCTTCTAGCAGGTTTTTAATTTTTATAATAATAAATAGATTATTCTTATCATGATAATCATTGATAAGGAAACCAATATCGTTGAAAGATGCAAACCAGTATCAATTCAAGATAACGTGATTAAAGAAGACTTTTTACAAAAATTATTATTTCATGAGCCTTCTATACTCCCAATAGGAGAAATTTATCCTGATTTTTCGAAATTGATACCTATTATGCGAGAATTCCCTGTTAAATCAGGTTATATTGATGTTCTTTATGCAACACCCAACGGGAACATCTGTTTAGTAGAAACGAAGCTTTGGCGAAGCCCTGAAGCCCACAGAACCGTCGTAGCTCAAATTATTGATTATGCATCAGATCTTGCGACTTTCTCGTTCCAAGAATTTTGTGAAGCTTCGACTAAACTGAGTGGAGAAGGAGCGATAGATTCGTTCTTTAAAACCCTGAGAAGGGACGGTATCAGAGTGAACAACATTGAGTTTCAGGCGAACATTCAACAATCACTGTCAACTGGACGCTTCCTCCTCCTGATAATTGGAGACAAAATATATCCTCAAGTTTCTTTGATCACCGAAGCAATCCAATCTGCACCACATCTCGAATTTTCAATAGCTCTTGCTGAATTGCGTTTCTATGAGTCGAACTCGGGATATCTCGTTGTACCCAATATCGTAGGCCGCACAAATGAAGTGACAAGGGCTGTAGTGAAAATTAGATATGAACAAAGCAAGCCTGAAATTGATGTAACGGCGTTCGAAGAAGAAACGAAATCTACACGAGGTAAAACCAATCGAAGAGATTTTCTAAGTCAAATGCCAGAGGACTTCGCAGATATCTTCCTCCCGATCTTCGAGGATTGGGAAAGGAGAGGTTATACGATATCATGGGGAACGGTTGGGTTTACAATCAGAACACTTCATAAAAAGCGCTTTAAGACGATTCTAGAAATAGCTCCTTATTACTCTAGTATCTATTCAGAGAAATTTGAAAAGAGTAGGAAGCTTCCAACTGAGATTTGTCAAAGATTCAGAACTCAGGTAAGACGAAATTTGACGTTCAGACAGCTATTAAGTGAGGATCGTTCATACATCTATTACAAAGACTTGTCGCTTGAAGATTATTCATTCTTGTTACGAGAATTTGATACAACTATAAAAGAATTGACCGATTACTATTCAAAGACATCATAAATTCAGCAACCATCAAAAAACCAAGCCGGATAGAGAGCGTGGGTTCAAATCCCGTCCCGGCACTTATCGCGTCCTTATTTCTACCTGTATGCCCCTTTCCTGTGCCTAATGCTGTAAAGAATGACCGAATTCTCCTTCTCGTCTATTATGTAGATCAACCTGTAGTTACCGGCTCTCAAGCTCCATTTACCTGTAAGAGCTCCGCGGAGTGGTTTCCCCAGTCGGGGATTCGACTCCAAGCTCATTATAAGTGGGTCGAACCTTCGCTTTACTTCTATTTCGAGGCCGCGGAACTCCCTCTCAAAGGTTCGAGTGGTCTTGATGCTATATTTCGCCAGAGCGCTTCAGCTCTCCCTTGAATTCATCGTAATCTCTGACCTTTCCTGCCTTGACGTCCTCTTCAGCCTCAGATATGGATTTTAAGGTCTCTTCGTCCTCGACGATGTCGAGGGTCTCAGTGATCTCCTCCAAGATGTCTCTCATCCTAAGAAGTAGTATCCGGTCATCGTCGGTAAGAAGAGTGCTCTTATCAATCACGTTAAGTCAATCTTTACTGGGGAAAGTAGATATTTAAACATCGCTTCAACAGGATTTACACCGACGTTAGGTCGGATAGAGAGCGTGGATTCAAATCCCGCCCCCGGCACCATCTAAATTTTAGCAGGCAGAGAATTCATGGAGTCACCGAAGACGTCCTCAAAGTTCTTGGGATTTACTACATGAGCGTACCATATAGATTAATTACAGCTGTCACTATATTTCTCCCTATAACACGTTCTAGAAGATGGGGAAAGGATTGTTAAAATGAGGGTATATGTTGTTCGAGGAACAACGTATGAGATAGGTTTCCAGATGGGAGACCGCTTTAGAAAACAGAATAGAGAAATCCCACACTATTCCGA
>DATLAV010000142.1:0-8708 GCA_035527235.1 Patescibacteria group bacterium
GCTCAAGGGGATACCCACCTCAGGAATGGGGGACCCCGAGGAGGCAAGGAGGCGTGGCGGAAGAGGCTACGGCCACACGATGCACGACACCGTCGACAAGGCGGACCTGAGGGCCCAGAGGGAGTGCGTCGCCAACTCCTCCCTCGCCGCCGTCAGGATACTGAACACCGACGCCTGGCCCATCACTCATAGGTCACAGGAGGAGGTCGAGAAGCTGGTCAAGGGGAGGGGCTATGACGAGACCCTTTCCCTCGGCGGGAGGCTAAGGGAGTTCCTCTCGGCGAGGAGGGACACCCTGAGGCCCGAGGCGAGGGCTTACCTCGACAGGCTTACGGCGTCCTGGGAGGAGTCCATCTAAGGCTGCTCCCTGATCCTGAACGAGAGGCCCAATGCTAGCAAGGTCAGGACCAGGCTCACCGAGAAGGTCCCGGCGAAGCCGTACGCCTCGAAGAGGAAGGCGCCTACGATGGGCGCGGGGATGCTGAACATCCCCTTGAGCCCGTTTAGGCTGCCGTAGACCTTTCCCCTCTCAGACTCATCCACAGCGTTCGAGAGGTATGCCTGGTACGCCGGATTAAACAATGCAATTATGGCGCCTCTCAGGATCTGCAACGCTAAGAGGCCGTAGAATACCGGCGACGTGATGTATCCACAATATAATGCGATGCCGAGGAGTGTGGAAGCGATGAGCACCCGTTTGCTCCCGAAGCGGTCCACAACTTTACCGGCCGGTATCAGCATCAGCGTCGTCGAGACTGCTAGGGCCATCGAGAGCGTCCCGATCTGGAGCATTGTGAGGTCCGTGGACTCGTAGATCATGGCGATGAAGATGCCGCCGCTCATGGCCATCGCAACTTGTACGAGGATCGAGAAGGTGTAGAAGACACCCAAGTCTCCGCTGGGCGTCAATGACTCCCTTGCCTTCCTAAAAAAATTGCCAAGCTCAACAGGCCTCTTCTCTGTGAGGGTCTCTTTAACGAAGAACGCAAAGATCAGGAAACTCAGCGCCTCGGTTACAAACAGGATTCCGATGATGAGGCGGTTGCCATATCCCTCGGCCAAGTATCCCGCCAGCAGGTAAGCGTAGAACCCGGGAAGGAACCAGCAGAGGGAGAGGAGGCTGAAGGCGGTCCCCCTCTGGTCCTCCTCGACCGACTCGGCGAAGAGGGGCATTATCGAGGGCTCTCCGAGGGAGTCACCGACGCCCGCTATGACCGCGTGGAGGATCATGATCTCCCAGGAGCCCGCGAAGTAGGCGACGACTATCCCAATGAGGCTCAAGATATATGAGATCATCATGAGCCTCTTCCTCCCCCAAGAGTCGGAGAGCTCCCCGGTCCCGAACTGGAGGACGGAGAGGAGCCCGGTGTAGACCGAGTTTATCAAACCGAGTACGGGAATCGAGCCCCCCAGACTCAGGACATAGGGCTGGAATATGATCTCGAACATCTGCCAACCAGTGCTATCTATGACCCTGTTCACGATTAGGGCGGGGACGTTACCCCGGAGAAGGAAGAACTCCCTGATTCTATCCAGAACGCCCACCAATGAGCATCGAATATTGGGATATGTGTTAATAAAATAATGCGCTAGGAGAGGACCAGCCTCTCTTCAGCCTCCCCCGCCTTCGGAGACGAGACCTTAACCGAGACCTCGCATGGCGTCTTCCTAGTCTTCACGAGCCACTCAACTGTAGCCGTGTGCCCCTCGCCCGGTGAGGGCGGCCTGATCAGGTCAGGGAGCCTCTCGGCCCTTCCCTCGATGTGGCCTAGGTCCACCCAGGGCTTCGGGGATAGGAGCTCCGCGTCATCCCCGGTGTCTATGGAGGCGATGACGGACTTGGCGACGCCGACCTTGACCGCCATCTGGGTAAGGTTGGTGGGCTGGAAGCCAGCGTTCATGGCCTTCACCCTGACCCTGAAGACGTCGTCGGAGAGCCTCTCGACCTTAGAGTCCACGATCTTGAGGAGGGGCAGCAGCGACGCGTTGACGAGGGCGAACTTGAACGTCCTATCGCACTCCTCCTCCAACGCTCTACCGGGGGGAGGGTTCCTCCACGTGTACTTGGTCCTCCACCCCCCGATCTCGACCCTACCGAGCTGGGGGTGTTCGAAGGGGGTCCACGGGGCGAAGCCGTCGCCCTTCAGCTCGTCGTCATTCCACCTCAGGAGCTTGAGGGCCTCCTCTTCCTTCATGAGAGGCCACCTGAACTCTATGCCACCCCGCTCCTTCCATCCGGGGAGGCCCGCTTGGCCCGGCATGTCCCAGAGCTCCATGCAGAAGCCCATCACCCCCAGGTGGAGGTAGCTGTAGCCGTCAGTGCAGCCGTGGCGTGCCCTCCTCTTGTCCCTGGTGAAGTCGTCGAAGCTGGAGACCTGCTCGTAGCCCGTCATCCGGGTTGCCGTCTCACCGAGGGCCCTGAAGATCTCTAGGTCCTGCTCGCACTCGATCTTGGTGAAGTATTCGTCGGGGTGGGCGTCGAACACCCTGGGGAGGCAGCCCCCGTTGGTGTGGTAGGTCATCAAGCCGGCGAGGTTAGGGTGGGCCCTCCAGAAGTCGGCTATCGCCCGGGTCTCTGGCTCGGAGAGCGGGTAGGGGCCTGCTCCACCCTGCTTGGGGTGGGGCTCGAACTCCCCCGGGAAGTTCCTGTTCAGGTTGAGGCCATGCTTCGACGGGGCGATCTTGATCTCCTGACCGTGATAATTCTTGATGGCTCCCTCCGGGTACCTTCTGTAGTAGGTGCCCCCGATGTCCTCGGGCCACCTCTTCACCAGGAGCCTGGGGTCGGCGTCACTCGCCTTCCAGTCGCCGTTGGGATCTACGACGCGCATCATGGTGACGTGGCCGTCGCCATCCAGGTCATCGGGGACGAGGCCCTCCGCCCTCTCCCACTCCTCATCGGTGAGGGGATAGAGCCTGCCCCCTCCTGCCTGGGACTCGGGCGTCGTCAGGAACAGCTCAGCGCCGTCGGGGTCCACCCTCGGGTTCACCCAGATCACCCGCTCGTCCAGGAGCTGAGTGGCGAAGGGGTCCTCACCGTACTCGGAGAGGAGGTACCAGATGGTCCTGAGGCAGACCATGGAGCCGGTGACCTCCGAGGCGTGGGTGTTGCCGTCGATGTACATCCCTGGCTTCTTCAGTGGGTCGCCTACTCTCCTGTTGGCGATCTCCATCAGCCAGAGGTCCCTGCCCTGGGGGCTCATTCCGATGGAGTGGGTCTTCGCCAGACCCGGATATCTCCCCTCCATCTCCATGAGGAACGTGGTGATCTCCTCGTAGAGGTAGTAGTGGTCGAACCTGGGAGTCTCGCTCATTCAATATTCAACTCCAGATGGTTGGAGTATCTGTCCTTTCTAAATAAAACACATGTGCCGAAGAATAGTTAGGGGAAACGATCGTCTGGGAGCACGTAATCATGATACGGATTAAGAACTGTGATCTTGTTTCAGTAATCCCAGTACCCAATGAAATTTAAGCAGAAGAATACCCGTATGCTAGTTGATTTTCATGAAGAAGAAGGCACTTGCAGTTCTACTCATCGTGATGGTCCTCAGCGTCACGGTCGTCGCCGGGGCGAAGCCGACACGAACCGTCGAGAAGAGGGTCTTCATTCACAAGGTGAATCCTGAGAAACCAGCGAAGCCCGACAAACCTGGGAAGCCTTCCGGCACGGACAAGGAGTGGTACAAGTACAGTGGAGTCCACTGGGCCGAGGAGGACTTGGACCTCAGCTACGTTGTGGATCTCGAAGGCTCCGGGCTTGACACCGATGAAGCTTTCGAAGCTATCGTAGTCAGCTTTGAGGAGTGGGATGTCGAGACCTCAACCGAGCTGTTCGGTGAAGGTGTTATTGATGACATCAAGGCAGGAGTTCTGGACAGCTTCAACGGCATCAGCTTCGGGCTCTTGGATCCCGGTGTGATAGCGGTCACGACCTACTGGTACTACACTGACACTCTTGAACTGGTCGAGGCGGACACGGAGTTCAACACTTACTACCAGTGGAGCCTCTCCGGCGAATCCGGCACGATGGACCTCCAGAACATCGCCACCCACGAGTTCGGTCACTGGCTGAACCTGGGAGACCTCTACAACAAGCCCGCCAAACAGCAGACCATGTACGGATACAGCACCTACGGGGAGACGTCGAAGCAGTCCATCGAATCAGGCGACATCGCCGGGCTGGAGCTCATCTACGGGTCATAGAATCCCATCACCATTTTCTTTTAGTTTCCGACTCAGTCGTGCATCTCTTATATGCATTGCACAGAGTTCATCCGGTGAAATAAGCTTGGATAATCCATACCTCGACGTTGACAAGAAGATCATGTCGGAGATCTACACCTCCTCTGAGCCCATGGACAACCTGAAGGTGCTCTGCGACATCCACGGGAGTAGGTTCCCAGGGACCCCGGGGGACCTAGGCTCCGTCAATTACATGATCGACAAGTACCATGAGTACGGCATCGAGAACGCCCACTATGAGTCCTTCACCATTCCCGGCTGGAGGCGTGGGCATGCGACGCTTGAGGTGACCAACCCCATCAAGAAGGAGTTCGACGTCATCTCCCTCCCCCACAGCCTGTCGGGTGAGATAGAGGCCACCCTGGTTGACCTGGGCGCAGGGCACGTCGACACCTACGAGAAGAGGAAGAATGAGATCGACGGCAACGTGGTGATGGTGTCGGGCGCGACGCCCCTCGGCATGACGAGGAACCTCCACAGGAGCGAGAAGTACAACAGGAGCGTCCTCGCGGGGGCCAAGGGCTGGATCTACGTGAACAAGGCGGCGGGCTTCGGGCCCATCACGGGCGGGATAACTCCCATCGTCCCCGCGATCGGCATCAGCTATGAGGACGGCGCCTTCCTGCAGCGCCTCGTCGAGAGAGCGGGGAGGGTCAAGGTCAGGATCAAGACCACGGACGTCAACCTAGACGTCACCACATACAACGTCATCGCCGACGTGGAGGGGGAGAGCGTCGACAGGGACTATGTGCTCACCGGGAGCCACTACGACGGCCACGACATCGCCCAGGGAGCCATGGACCCGGCGTCGGGAGCCGTCGTCGTCATGGAGATGGCCCGGGTGCTCAACATGGTGAAGGCGAAGCTCAAGAGGCGGATAAGGTTCCTATGCTTCGGCGCCGAGGAGACGGGCCTCTACGGCTCATACAACTACTCCGCAGCTCACGAGGGGGAGCTAGCTGACTGCAGGTTCATGCTCAACCTAGACTCAGCCGGGGGTCCGGGCAAGAAGGGAGTGATCTTCAACGACGTCCCCGAGCTGGAGTCCATGATAACCCGATGGTCGAAGGAGGTCAAGTCGGAGATGCCCTACATGCAGAGGGTGAGCCCCTACAGTGACCACTGGCCCTTCTTCCTGAAGGGGGTGCCCACAGGGAGCGGCGGCGACCCCGGAACATCCATGATCACCGGGTACGGGCACACCAAGTACGACACAGTGGACAAGGTGAAACTCCCGGACATGAGGCTCGCCTCAGCCAACTACTCTAGGTTCCTGTTCCGAGCAGCGAACGTTGAAGACTGGGACGTGAGAAGGAAGACCCCCGAGGAGGTCGAAGCCTTCATCGAGAGAATGGGCTACGAAGAGACGATCGCCCTCACCGACAGGCTCAAGGCCTACGTCAGTACTTGGGACGAGGTCCACCCCGACACCGAGGACTGGCTGAAGAGGAAGTCGGCCTGGTAAGTCAGTACTCATCCCCTTTCCACTCCCCCGTTTCTTGATAATGTTAAATCCGGTATAGGGCATGACCTAACGGTGAAATAATGGTCAATAATCCATATCTCGACGTTGACAAGAAGATTATGTCCGAGATCTACACCTCTTCAGAGCCCATGGACAACCTTAAGGTGCTCTGCGACGTCCACGGCAGCCGGTTCCCCGGGACACCAGGGGACTTTGGTTCAGTCAAGTACATGGTGGAGAAGCTTGAGAGCTACGGCGTAGACGACGCCCACTACGAGAAGTTCACGATACCCGGTTGGAAGAGGGGTCCAGCTACCCTGGAGGTGACCAGCCCCATCAAGAGGGAGTTTGAGGTCATCTCCCTTCCCCACAGCATCACCGGTGAGGTCGAGGCGAAGCTCGTGGACCTAGGCGCGGGGCACGTCGACATCTATGAGAAAAAGAGTGATGAGGTCGACGGAAACATCGTCATGGTCTCAAGCGACAGCCCGCTGGGAATGACCCGGAACCTCCACAGGTCCGAGAAGTACAGGAGGAGCGTCCTGGCCGGAGCGAAGGGCTGGATCTTCATGAACCACTACCCCGCCTACGGTCCGCCCACCGGGGGCATCAACCCCATCATCCCATCCGTTGGCATCGCCTACGAGGACGGCGCCTTCCTGCAGCGTCTCATCGAGAGGGCGGGCGAGGTCAAGGTCAGGATCACCACCAAGGACAAAAACCTTGACGTGGAGACCTACAACGTCGTCGGCGACGTGCCAGGGACTGGTAGCGACACCGAGTACCTCGTCACCGGATGCCACTACGATGGCCACGACATCAGCCAGGGAGCCCTCGATCCGGCCTCCGGCGCCGTCGTTGTCATGGAGATGGCCAGGGTCCTCAGCATAGTGAGGGACAGGCTGAAGAGGCGGGTCAGGTTCCTCCTCTTCGGCGCCGAGGAGACGGGCCTCCATGGCTCTAGGTACTACACGTCCGCTCACGAGGAGGAGCTCGCTGACTGCAGGTTCATGCTCAACCTCGACTCCGCGGGTGGCCCCGGCAAGAGAGGGGTCATCTTCACCGGATACACCGAGCTCTACCCCCTGGTGGAGAGGTGGGCGGCGGAGATGAAGGCAGATATCCCCTACTTCTCCAGGATGAGCAGCGCCAGCGACCACTTCCCTTTCTTCCAGAAAGGGGTCCCCACCGGCAACGGCGGCGACCCGGGGAGGACATCCACTGGCAGGGGCTTCGGCCACACGAGGTACGACACACTGGACAAGATCGAGCTCACCAACCTGAGACTCGCTTCGGCGAACTACTCCAGGTTCCTGTTCAGGGCGGCCAACTGTGACGACTGGCCCATGAAGGGTAAGAGCCAGGAGGAGATCGACGAGCTCATCAGCCAGATGAGGCCCGGTGACGCCGTGGACCTCAACGAGAGGCTCGTGGAGTACGTCCGCACCTGGGACGACCTTCACCCCGACACGAAGGAGTGGCTCGACAGGCAGCCTTAACTCCCCTTTTTTTCCATCAAATATTTCAACCGAAAGGCACTATACCCTTGTGGTCTTCATGTCCCGTGCCAAGAAGGAGATCAGCGTCGAGATCGAGGAGTCGCTGCTGCGATGGCTTGACGAGCAGGCAGGGGGACCGGAGGGGCGGTCGGATGTGGTCGAGGACGCCCTCGAGGCTCTGAGGGAGAGCACCAGGGAGGTCTTCAGCCGGGAGGTGTTAGGTAACACCGTCGTCTCCAGCGGTGAGCCCGAGGTCACCATCGAGGTCGATGGCTCCCTCAGATACGTCGGGCGCGACCGCTTCATCCTCTTTGGCGTCGCCCAGGCAGAGCTCTTCATCTTCACCGAGGAGAGGGACGGCGTCGTAGAGCGCATGCTCTGGATCCAGTTCGAGGGATACATGGACAACAACAGGTACCACTACACCTACCCACCAGAGCCCAAGGAGCGCCTCGGAGCGCACTACTACGTCTATAGCACAAACCTCCGGCGCGTCGAGAGCTGGGAGGAGATACCCGACACGGACGCGTCCCACGTCGTGAGCCTCCTCAAGGGCGAGGAGCTGAGGCTGGAGAACGAGTTCGTCTTCCACCGCTTCGTGAGGACCCTCAACGAGGGGAGGCGGAAGGAGCTGATGATCATCTACCTCGAGGGGCTGAGCAGGGCGGGCTACTCCTCAGAGAACTTCCACTGGGAGCGGTCGACCCCCCTGGAGCTGACCCAGGAGATGCACCGTAGGGCGCTGGAGAGCTTCACCATACTCGAGGGCTGAGGCAAGGGGCGTCCCGGATATCTTATATCTGGATTGGTAGATTATCTCCCGGTGAAATTTTGACTAATTCGTACATCGACGTTGACAAGAAGATAATGTCGGAGATCTACACCTCCTCTGAGCCTATGGACAACCTTGAGGTTCTCTGCGACGTCTACGGGAGCCGTTGGCCCGGGACCAAGGAGGACGTCGAGTCCGCCAACTACATGGTGGAGAGGCTGAAGAGCTACGGCATCGACAACGCCCACATCGAGAAGTTCAAGATACCCGGCTGGAAGAGGGGTACCGCGACCCTTGAGGTGACGAGCCCCATCAAGAAGGAGTTCGATGTCATCTCCCTCCCCTTCAGCATCGGCGGGGAGGTGGAGTCGGACCTCGTCTTCCTGGACGCGGGCCACGTCGACATCTACGAGAAGAGGAAGGATGAGATCGACGGCAACGTCGTCATGGTGACGAGTGCCAGGCCCTTGGGGATGACCAGGAGCCTTCACAGGTCCGAGAAGTTCATGAGAAGCATCCTCGCAGGGGCGAAGGGCTGGATCTTCATGAACCACTACGCGGCCTATGGGCCCCCGACGGGCGGCATCAGCCCGGTGATCCCCTCCCTCGGCATCGCCTACGAGGACGGCGCCTTCATCTCCCGCCTTCTGAAAAGGGAGGGCGCAGTGAAGGTCAGGATCAAGACAACAGACAAGAACATGGTCGTCGACACCCACAACGTCATCTG
>DATLAV010000143.1:0-10637 GCA_035527235.1 Patescibacteria group bacterium
TTATTATCGGATTATACCTGTACAACTACGTTCGGAGCAAGGATCCAGGAACCGAACGTATGCAACAGATAGCTGGTTACATCCAAGAGGGCTCTAGGACATTTCTTAAAACGGAGTACAAGTACCTGGGAGTCTTTGTGACCGTCATGGCGGTCCTCTTATCTCTCGCCCTTGGCATTAAAGTGGGTGCCACATACGTCTTCGGCACACTCTTCTCTGGGCTTGCTGGAATCATCGGCATGGAGATAGCCGTGAAAGCGAACGTCAGGACGGCAAACGCGGCTAAGAAGGGCGGACTGATCGAGGCTTTCCCCATCGCCTTCCGTGGCGGCGCAGTCATGGGCCTCATGGTTGTCGGTCTGGCCCTCTTTGGCGTCAGCATCATCTACTGGCTCACAGGAGACCCCGAGGCCGTGATGGGAATGAGCATAGGCGCCAGTACACTTACACTGTTCATGAAGGCGGGAGGCGGGATCTATACGAAGACCGCCGACATAGCCGCAGACCTGGTGGGCAAGGTTGAGCTTGGCATCCCTGAGGATGACCCGAGGAACCCCGCTGTTATAGCCGACAACGTGGGAGACAACGTCGGAGACTGCGCAGGTTCAGGAGCCGACCTGTTTGACTCGTATGTCGCTGCCATAATGGCCGCAATGATCTTGGGAGGGACGTCCCAGATCGTGTACCTCCAGACACTGCCGCTGGTGTTCGCGGGACTAGGGATCATCTCCTCCATCATCGGGATAGCTATCGTAAGAGTCCGCAAAGGCGAGGACCCTGGGAAGTCGCTGAACCTGGGAACCTACGTAACCTGCATAGTCTTCGGCGTCCTCACGCTAGCTGCAACGTACCTGTTCGGATATGACGTGAAGATTTGGCAGTCGACTGTGACAGGCTTGCTAGTCGGGATCATTATCGGCATGACATCTGATTATTACACTTCGATTAACCGGTCCCCCGCCTTGAAGACGGCCGAAGCCGCCCAGACCGGAGCCGCGATCAACATCCTGACGGGCTTCTCGTACGGGCTGATAAGCTGCTTCCCCGCTTTCCTCGGAATAGGGGTCGGCTCAGCCATTGCCTACACGATCTACGGCGTATATGGTGTGGGAATGGCCGCTGTAGGAATGCTATCCATCGCCGGCGTGATCATAGCAGGTGACGCCTACGGCCCCATCGGTGACAACGCCAAGGGAATAGCTGAGATGTCCGAGTTGGGCGCCGAAGTCGTAGATATAACTGACGAGATCGATGCTGCCGGTAACACTACTAAGGCTATCACAAAAGGATTTGCCATAGGGGCTGCGGGGCTCACGTCCCTCGCGCTGCTGGCCTCCTATCAGGAGATCGTTAAGCAGCTTACCATGACAACCATCAACTTTGATCTCATGGACCCCCTGGTTATGATGGGCGTGTTCATCGGGATGGGCGTGCCAGTGATTTTCTCGGCGATGATCATCCTCGGTGTCTCCAAGAACGCATACAGGATGATAGAGGAGATCCGCAGGCAGTTTAGGGAGATCCCCGGCCTAATGGAGGGAACGGGTAAGCCCGACTACGCCGCATGCGTGAACATCGCCACCACGGGTGCGCTTCGGGAGCTTCTTCCCCTGATAGTCTTTTCCATTAGTGCCACGCTCATCCTGGGCTTCGTGGCGGGAATAAAGGCCCTTGCGGGCTACCTCAGCGGAGCAATCTTCAGTGGCTTCTTCCTCGCCATACTCATGGCGAACGCCGGTGGACTCTGGGACAACGCAAAGAAATACGTCGAGTCTGGACACTTCGGGGGCAAGGGCTCTGACGCACATAAGGCCGCTGTTATAGGTGACACCGTAGGAGATCCGTTCAAGGACACAGCGGGACCGTCGCTGAACACGCTGGTGACCGTAATATCGCAGATAGCCTCCCTGTTCGCCCCTCTCATAATCGCTTATGCCCTTGTCGGGCTCTAGCACCGGAGGACTTTTTCCCTTAATTTTAAAACGTGTCTATCCCTCAATATTTATATTGATGAAGTCGGTTGTTCTTCGGTAGTCTCATCTTCAGAGGATACATCGATGTACCGTTATATGCAGCAGGCGTGGAGGAGCCCAAAGGACAACTACCTGAGGGACCTGATGCGGGAGAGAGCCATATCTTGGAGGAGGCAGCCCGTCATCGTCAGGATCGAGAAACCCACTCGGATCGACCGCGCACGCCGGCTGGGTTACAAGGCGAAGAAAGGCTTCGTAGTCGTCCGGGTGAGGATTAGGCGTGGAGGCCGTCGGAAGCCGAGACCCAAGATGGGGAGGAGGCAGAAGCGGATGGGCGTCTCGAAGTACACACCCGCAAAAAGCATAAAGCTCATCGCCGAGGAGCGCGTTGCACGAAAGTATCCCAACTTGGAGGTCCTCAACTCTTACTGGGTATGGGAGGACGGCGTCTCCAAATGGTATGAAGTGATTCTTGTTGATCCCAACAGCCCTTCCATTAAGACCGATAAAGACGTAGGATGGATTAGTGGGTCAGGTTATTAGTCTCCAGAGGAGACAAAATTATATTTATTTAATATATGTGAATTAATACTATATCAGCAAAAGAGTAAATCATATATATCATAATTTGCACTTCAAGTGCAAAAATAGTATACCCAGTAATTCCCTAGAACAATTGGGATTTAGTTAAAGAGGACGGAGTCATGTCAACAAGGGCGCTCTTAACGAGGATCGGGGGGGCACTCTTTTGAAAAATACCATGTTTTCCTTCATCATTCCTACACTAAACGAGGAGGAAAATATCCAAAACTGCTTGAAGTCCCTCTCTGCGCAGACTTGGCCCGATTTCGAAGTGATAATTGCTGACGGCGGCAGCTTAGACCGTACCGTAGAGATCGCAAGGGAATATGGCTTCAAAGTCCTCCCCGTCGAGAAGACCCGCCCTCACGATGTGAGCACGGCGAAGAACCTGGGCGCGAAGTACGCTCAAGGCGATTACCTGTTTTTCCTCGACGCTGATATGTCCCTAGATCCCCACGCACTTGAGGTGCTCTTCGAGGAATACAGGAACCCTCAAGTGGTAGGGATAGCCCTCAAAGTCTTACCGAGCGAGTCAAGCAGCGTCGAGAAGGCGATGTACGAGTGCAACAACGCCCTCGCCAGGTTAGGTAACAAACTGGGCGTCCACGAGATTAGCTACTTCTCATGCCACTCATACAGGAAGAACACTTTCATGAAGGTCGGTGGCTTCAGGACGGACCTCTACGCCTGCGAGGACCTGGACCTCTCCCTAAGGGTCAGATATTTCGGTAAATACATGGTGACTCCGAGGGCCGTTCTCTGGACCTCCCCCCGGAGGCTTAGGGAGTGGTCCAACCACAGGTACGTCTACAAGTACATGAAGTACCTGACCGAGTATTATCTCTGGGACAAGGTCTCAGGCTACTACGACGACCTCTGTTAAACATGAAACTGATAATCAGCTTGTCAATGTCCACTTATTTCCTACCTTTGGCTGCGACTATCTGGATGACGTCGTTCTCATTGAGCACATGCCCCTCGCCCACCCTCCTCTTCGTCCTCGCGTCGATAGCGAAGATGAAGCTCTCCCCCAACTCCGTGTGGATCATGCTCGCGAACTGCTTCGCGTTCGTACCACGAGGAACTAGGTAGCAGTCGGGGAGGACCCGCCCCTCGTGATCGGACAGCTTCTCAGCGTCCTCGACCGGGTAGACGGTTATGGTGTCCAGGAGCTGGAAGAAAGCTCTGTTGATCGCCGCCTGGATCCCCGTGGAGCCCCATCTGGCAAAAACTTTCGCACGCATCGTTTCTAGAGCTTTCTTCTGTCCACCGGATAGGCTCGAGTGGTCATTAACCTCGAAGTCGCTATCTCCGGGCGTGTAACTGACGAGACCGGCTGTAACGGCCCTCCTCAGGGCTAACTCGGCTTCCGCGCACGTTGGCACGACCTCGTATCCTGCCTTCCGCAGGCTCTCTATGTTCTCTTCGGCGTGCTCTCGATCTGCTTTGTTCGCGGCGACGATGAGGGGCTTGGACGCCTTCCGGAGTTTGGTCACAAATACCGCTAGCTCTTCCGGACTCCAGTTGCCAGAATTGTGATCGTCGAGACCTGCCGTCTCCGCACCAGCGGCTATCTGGTAGCGGTCTATGCTGAGTCCTGTGAGCTTTGGCTCGAGATGTATGCCTATCTCCTCTCGGGCTGACTGCGCGGTCCTTGATATCTTGTCCCAGTCCTTCTTGATTATGCCGAGGAGCCACATGTCGAACTCCGACTCGAGCATCCTGACGTCCTCGATGGGGTCATGGGTTCCAGGGGGGACAGGCTGACCGTTGTCGTCGGTCGCACCCGCCGCGTCGGCGACGACGATGAGGGCGTCCGCCTTCCTTACCTCATCGAGGAACTGGTTCCCCAGCCCCTTCCCTTGGTGGGCGCCCCTGATAAGACCTGGGCAGTCTATCATCTCGACCGGTACGAGGCGCACCCCGTCGATGCACGCCGAGTTGACCGGGTTGTCCTGTACTCCGAATTCCCTGCAGACGCATGGTGTCCGGAGATAGGCCACGCCTCTGTTTGCCTTTAGCGTTGTGAAGGGGAAGCCGGCTATGTCGACGGCTTTCATTGTCGCCGCCGCAAAGAATGTGCTCTTCCCTACGTTCGCCTTTCCGACAAGTCCAACGATGCGAGCCAAAATTGCACCATGAACTGATTGCTTGGGAGGTATTAAACCTCTTTTCCCTTTATACGACGGTTCCGATGGTAGTACTCCTTCCCCTTTTTAGGTCCGAAGCTCCTGAGTCCTTTCTCCTCAAGCTGTTTCTTGAGTGAGGAGACCTGATTAGGTGATATCTCCGTCTTCTTCTCCAGGAAATTAATGATCTCTAGAGCCTGCTCCGTCGTGTCACATCTCATCATAAAGTCGATAACATCGGGATCGTATCCTGCCCAGATCCTGCTCTCTATATCGTCCTGCTCATTAAGGGAGTCCTCGTCCTTGAGATCGCTCTTTGAGACGCCTTGCTCCATCTCCTCTGCTATATGCGGAAACAGCTTCTTGAACCGGTCTTTCTCCATTATGGGCTTCATCACTTAAGACTCCAAGGAAGAAAATAAGGTTGATGCATGTAGTTTTTTTAACCTGTGAAAGGGTCCTAATCCCTTTTAAACTCGCCAGAGGCCACATCGTCGTGGATCGTCAAACCCGGCGAGATCCAGGCACCAGATCCGACCTTCACTCCGGGCATCAGGTTGACGTTGATGCCTGTCTGAACCTCGTCACCCATGATGGTTCCGAGCTTACGCCTCCCGGAGTCGATCTTGTCTCCCTTTATCCAGACCTTGATGTTCTTCTTGTCGAACCGTATGTTAGCTGTGATCGTCCCTGCTCCGAAGTTACATTTCTCCCCTATCACGCTGTCTCCTATGTAGGAGAGGTGGGCGACGTGGGTTCCATCCATTATGATGCTGTTCTTGACCTCGCAGGCGTTGCCGATCCTGACGTTGGCTCCTATACTAGTGGAGGGCCTGATGTAGCAGTTGGGGCCGATATCGCTTCCCGATCCTATGAAAACGGGGCCTGCGATGTAGACTCCGGACCTAATTCTCGCCCCCTTCTCCACCACGACGGGTCCGTGGATGTTCACGCCCTCCTCAATCTCTCCATCAATCGATGTCTTGAGATCCGTAAGAGCCCTTTCATTTGCCTCCAGCATGTTCCATGGTCGGCCAACGTCCAGCCAGCACTCATTTCGGATAGGGGTGGCACGTACCTTCGCTCCCGAGTCGATGAGTAGATTTAAAGAGTCTGTGATCTCATACTCACCCCTGCTTGAGAGGCCAGTTTTTCGGATGTAATCGAATATGTTTGGTTGAAATACGTATATGCCCGCGTTGGCCAGGTTGCTAGGGGCTTCTCCGGGGGCCGGTTTCTCGACTATTTCCTTTACGACATCTCCATCGAGCTTCACGGCGCCCATCTGACTCGGGTCCTCGACGGGGACAACGCATAGAGAGGTCTCATCATTCCTGTGCCCTTTGAGAAGGGTCCTGAAAACATCTTGATGTAGGAACAGGTCGCCGTAGAAACCGATGAACTCATCATCCTCCATAAAGTCCTCGGCGACTATGAACGCGTCAGCTGTCCCCCCCATCTCTTTCTGTCTCTTATAGGTGATCTCGAGGCCGAGGTTGGCGCCGTCCATAAAACGATCCTTAATCTTGTCCTCCATATAGTGGGTCACCAGGAGAACCTCCTCGACCCCCGCCTCAGCGAGCCCCCTCAGGGACCACTCGAGCAGTGGCTTCCCCCCTATGGGGAGAAGGTGCTTGGGGCGGTTGTCGGTCAGCGGTCTCAGTCGCTCCCCCTTTCCAGCCACCAGAATGACTGCTTTCATCTACTCCCTCCCAGTACCTTTCCTACAAAGCGGCGGCCCGTCTCTAAAAGATCTTCAGCTCTCTCAAGGTCCTGAGCCTCCACCGTTATCCTGATGATAGGCTCAGTCCCAGAGGGCCTGATGAGGATCCATCCGTCTTCCAGACTGATGCGGACGCCGTCGATTGTCAATACTTCCTTTACATTACCGAAGTCTTTCTCGTAGTTTGACGAGATGCCCATCATCGCCTCTGGTTTACGGACGTCGGGGCATTCCACCTTCGTCCGGAGTGTGGGATAATCGGGTACGTCGGCGAGGAACTCCGAGAGTGTCTTTCCCTCAGACTCGAGGGCGACCATGAGCTTAAGCGAGGAAAGGATGCCGTCAGGACACATATGGATGTCCGGGTGTATCCATGCCCCAACGGGTTCACCGCCGAAAATGGCGCCGTTCTCAATCATGGCCTCGGTTATGTGAACGTCCCCCACCTTCGTCCTCACGACATTACCCTTCACGGCCTCCACCGCCTCCTCGACGCACATAGATGAGCCGACGTGAGTAACCACGGTGCCTCCCCCATTCATCTCGACCAGGTGTCTTGCGTAGGCCGCGAGGACCCTGTCCGGGCTCGGCGTATTTCCTCTCTCGTCGACGGCAATGAAACGGTCACCGTCACCGTCGAACCCGAAGCCGATGTCGGCCCCTGTGAAATTCACCATTCTCCCCACTCTAGTGAGGGACTCCTGCGTTGGCTCGGGGTTTCCTGCGGGGAAGTGTCCGTCAGGCTGCCCGTTAATTATGATGGCGTCAATTTCCAAATCCCTGTAAATGTCATGTGCTATCGATGATGTGGCGCCGTTGAACAGATCATAGACCACACTCCAGGCCTTGGAGAACTCTAATCTTTGAGCGATGGAGTCGATGTAGACCCTCCCGACGTCCATCTTCTCGACTCGCCCGACTCTGTTCCAAGCCGATCGGGAGAATTTCTGTTCCCCAATTATGTCCTCAACGTCCTGCTGCTGCTTCTCCGTGTACGCCATTCCAGTCGAGTCGAATATCTTGAAGCCGTTGTATTCTGGCGGGTTGTGTGACGCAGTTATGGATACTCCGGCCTCAGCTCCCATCTCTCTCGTGAGCCACGCTATTACAGGTGTCGGCACTACGCCAACTGTCCCAGCTACGAAGCCGGTGGAGACGATCCCTGATGTCAGCGCCGACTCCAACATCTCACCTGAAAGCCTCGTGTCCCTCCCCACTAGAACTACGCCCCCATCGAACTGAGATGCAATGGCCATGCCCACTTTCTGCGCTAGAAGGGGCGTTACTTCCACGTTCGCGAGGCCCCTTATACCTGATGACCCGAAAAGACTCATCTATATCGCCTGCTGGGGACGAACTTTCGGAGGGGGTCTGCACTCATAAGCTTTTCCAACTCTCTCAGGGTCAATCCCTTCTTGAGGTCGCCGTATATCTCACATCTCTCCATGTTATCGATCTCCTCAAGCGGCCTGACGACCACTTCGATATCGAAGCCCTCCCACATCACAATGATATGCCTGGACCTCGACGTGAGACCCCTGATGACCGCGATCACGTCGTCAGATTTCGTGATCTGATAATCGGCTTCCTTGATCTTAGTCTCTATTTCAGAGGGCGTATTCGTGTAGACGTTGATGTCCACGTCACTCCCCTTCCTGGCTGTACCTCTCCACACGCTTCCCGTTAAAACCGGTTTTAAATTCTCTAGGTCTCTCATCAACCTGAGGGCCGCCTTCCTCATCGCGATGAGAAGCTCCCTTCGATCGTCTCCCTCCAACCCTTCGGCGAGTGAATCGAGCTCAACTGCGACCTCATGGTTGCTGGGCATCGAGCTAATACCAATATTCCTTGAGGCCATTTCCTTGGCGTGTTTGTACTCCTTTGTTACGCCATTGTAGATTAAGCGGGCAGCCTCCCTGGCAACGGATTCCCTACCTGCCAACCGGTCGTCCCTGTGAAGAATAGGTTTGACCTCTATAAAACGAGGTGTGTGTCTAGTTGGGGAGTGCTATAAGCTCGGACTTGCGTACGCCGACGTGCCTGAGGGAGGTTACCTTCCTCGCCTCGTTGTAGACGTCCGAGGCAAGCTTTCCTAGGACCATCTCGTGGACTATCTGGCCGAACTCGAGGGTCTTCGCCTTCTCCGCCACGACATCGCTCATGATCGACCTTATCGCCCTCTCCTGGGAGGTCTTAATCCTCGTGTTGGTGAGTGCCGTCAGCACTATCTTGAGCTTGTAGCCGTCTGGTGTGGTGATCCTGAAGAACCCGTCCACCTTAGTGCTTCTCCTCCTGACGAGGCTTCTCAGGTAGTCTCTGAGGTACTCGTGGCCCTTGAAGACCGTCTGAGCTGTGCTTTCGTCTACCTCGGTCACCTGGAAGTACATCTTCAGGTACTCCTGGGAGAAGTCGCCCGTGATCTGGGCTAAGGTTGTAGTGTACACACGGCCCAGCAGCTTATCTGGGCCTTCAGCGGGAGTCTCCCCCACTTTGGTCTCTCCGAAGTAGCGTGGAAGGTAGATGTCATACCAGTCCTTCCTCCTCCATTTGTCCCTGACAGCCCTTGACAAGCTCTAACTTACCCTCCTGATCCGATGTCCTGAAGAAGGGACCCGCTAATTTATATGTTTCTCCTTCTTAGGACGTATCGATACTCTCATTTTATGAGAGTAAATCGATTCTTTCATGGCAATTGAAGGTGATCTAAAATTTGTTTTTTAGGTGCATAATATAAAACAATTATTGACCTAGAACGTTGGGACGTTCTTAACCAATTTGTGACAATACTTCTATATGTCTCTTTGAACATCCGCTCCGTTTTTTCCGTTTCCATGAAACAGAAATATGATATAAAATCAGCGGATCTTTATTGTTGTAGCACGGAAAGAGCATTTCCGGAACGTATGGCGACGGATCCCCCGAAAGGAGGACGAGGCGTAATACGGAAGGCTCGGGTTAGCCTGGGTCGAAACCGGAGATGTACTCGGGCACAAGCGTTCGCGGCCTGAAGCACCGAGGTACACGGGCTGGGGTCGCAGTCGACGATGAACGCCGAACTCGGGGACGCCTGGGGATGGTCGAGTTCCGTGCTACACCTTATAACTCTAAAACTCATCTGGTATCTCTTGTCTCCGAGATGGCCTTTTCAGCTGCCTGGATGCAGGAGAATAGGTCGTCGAGCGTGGATATCATGCTCCCTATGCCCCTTTCACAGGTCACGGTGATGTGAAGCGTCTTCCCTTCCTTTCTAGATACAACTTCAACGCCTTCTGGCGCTTTCAGGTTGTCCGGCTCTATGGCTGCCATGATATGGCGTGTATTCTCCTCGTCGTCGTATCTTATGCTAATGGTGGAGGATACCTTAGCTATGCCTCTCTCCGACAAGTCTATCCACCCTCTCGAAGAACTCTTCCTCCGACTCCTCCGGTAGGAATGCTCCTGCGGCTATGTCGTGTCCTCCTCCCCGCCCCTCGAAGGGCTCTGCTGCCTTGAGCATGATCTTCCCGAGGTCCAGGCCGTCCTTGGCCATGGCCTCCGTCGCCCTCGCGGAGACCTTGACGAGTCCGTCCTCCGCCCGTGCCGAGGCTACGAACGGCTTGGGGTTCGGCAGGATTCCCGTGGACAGGAGTATTGAAGCGACCACGCCGACTATGCGTTCGTCGATGTCGCCCTTCGCCCTCATTGTGTAGATGTTCTCCATCTCGACGATGCGGTCGTTCTCCCTCACCCAGTCTAGGTATTCACCGATCTTCCTGCGGTAGCCGTCGAGGGTCTTCTCCGCCTCGTTCATCGCCTCGTTCCTGTCCCCCATACAGATGCAGAGGCCGAGGCTAGGCCTCCCCATCCTAGCACAGGCGTTGAGGAGTGAGGCGTACTCCCTCCCGTCCCGTAGGGGAGTCCAGGGCTCCTCCTTCTTGAACGTGTATATTGTACCCCTGAGGTCGTGGACGGCGTCCGCCCGGCAGCCCTCGTAGATCATGTGTTTAGTCAGGGCCGAGAAGAGGGATCGCTTCTCATCCTCCGACAGGTCCCTAAGGGCGCGCCATCTGCCCTCCGTCTTTAGCTCTATCCCGGCCTCCTTCAGCATGGCGATGCAGCGATCCTCCTTCCCGCTGAGGCCGGGGATGAAGGGTTTGGTGGTGTAGGCGCAGGCCCTCGCGATAGGTCGGGTCTCGTGGCCGTAGAATATCAGGTCGACCTTTGTCTCAAGCAGGTCAGCCCGTTTTGCGT
>DATLAV010000144.1:0-5874 GCA_035527235.1 Patescibacteria group bacterium
GCCAGAACTCGGAGGGGTACGGGATGACGTGTGTGACGTTGCCTCCCAGAACCTCGTATTCCTCGATGAAGCCTGTCAAATTCCCGAAGGGGTATCCGTTTACGAAGTCACTCTCCACGTTGTCGTTCCTGTGTAGGATGATCGTGTGGGTCTTCCCCAGATCCACCATCATCCGGGCAAGGGGCTCCACCTGCCTGAAGGAGTGGGGGCTGAGTCTGATCACGTTGGGCCAGATGCCCACCCAGAAGTAGACGTCCACGGTAGGGGTGATCACCGTCATGTTGAACTTGAGAATGTTCCTCAGGGAGCCATGCATCTGGGAGCCCCAAGCGTACCCTATGACCAAGTCGATGTAGCTCTCATTGTACCACTTGGTCAGTCGAATGGCCTCTGTCGCATGGGAATCTGCACAGCTGAAGACGAACTCGAAACTATAGTCCAAACCCGCGCTCTCGCAGTGATCGTTGATCTCCTCCCTCGCCAGTTCCGCCAAGAAGACGTACTGGGAGTGCGAGCTGTTCGTTGGGCTCATAACGCCTATCCTTATGACTCTGGTCTCATCCCCCTGTAGCTCTGGTGGCGGCGTCCCTATTCCTAGCAGGACCAGCCCCATTACGATGACAGAGACTAGGGAAGGCGTAGGCCACTGATTTCACATTGAGCCTCATCGCCTAGCCTCCTCCGAGCGCGACAAGGGTCGTTACCCATTCGACCGCGTCAGCCTCACTGCGGTAGATACCGCACCTCAGGCACTCGCATGAGCCGTCGACATCGAAGTAACCCCAGAGAGCGCAGTCTACGGCTGTCCTGTCACCATACTCGTCTAGAAGGCAGGGACCGCTGGCCCCCGTGTAGTTGCAGGCGACGTCGTGGATGACCTCCCTGACCAGGGTCCCGTTGTCCGAGTCGACCTCCAGCGCCGAGAGGGCGAGGACCCAGCAGCCGTCGTAGATGTTGGCGTCATAAAAGCCCAGGGGCTCATGAAATGCTGCCTGCCATGCCTCGTTCACCCTCGCATAGATCTCCGTCTCGGAGACATCCACGTAGGGAGATATCAGTACCACCTTCGAAGCAACGGTTCCGTTACTCGTTACATAATTCGATTTGGCGGTGGCATCCGTCCCGAACCAGATGACGTCCGTCAGCGGGGCGATCTCATCGGCCTGAACCAAGAGGTCCCCGGCCTCTTCGAATCCGAGGAGCAGGACCGCAGCGGAGCCGGACCCGTTGACCTCCATAATCTGGCTGAGGGCGAAGGCAGCCCTCTCCAGGTGCTCTGTGTAGTCGACTCCATTCCTCTCGCCTAGGTACTCGACCGCGGCGTGTATCCGGCCCCCCTCCTGCTCGTAATGGGGCTTGAAACCCTCGAATATGTATCTCGCCCAGGCGTCACTGCGCATGAGGACCACTATATCGGTCTTCTCGAGGGACAATATCGCCCTAGTGATAACATTCTGCTGGTAGCCATCGTGGGGGCACAGCCTGAAGACGTTGTCAACCAGTTCAAAGTGGGGGGATGTTGAGGAGGGGCTGAGGAGCACCATCCCGTTCTCGTCGGCGTAGTTCCTGGCCCCGCTGCAGATGAAGGAGGACCAACCGTATCCGAGAACGAGGTCAACGCCATCCTCATGGTACTCCTTGGTTAAATCGATCGCTTTCTGAGCCTGGCCGTCAGCACAGCTATAGACGAACTCGAACCTGCGATCGATACCGGACTCGTTACAGTATGCGTTGATCTCCGCCAAAGCCATCTCGGCGAGGAACCTCCACATCTCATCGGTCTCCCTCTTGGAGCTCATGACTCCTATCCGGAAAACGCCTTCCTCGCTCTCAACCTCAGGTGAGCTATCGGAGGGCCACCTCGCGTAATAGGCATACACCCCGAGAACAGTCAGGACTGTGATCACCGCCAGCGCGTACCTCAGTTTGTTCCCCATATCTAAATGAGTGATTCTCGGCTTGTTTAGTAAGCTTTTTTGAAAAGAAAAGTTTACAAAGCGATTTTCTGCCCTTCCCAGATCAGACCTCGGAGGTTAAGCAGGATACGGTGAAGTTCGCGGATGAGGTATCTTTTCTCCAGCGTCTGACCCAGGTAGCTGGAGTCATCTTCCTTGAGGACCTCGGCGAACTCCGTTACTAACCGCGCCATAGACTCCAGATCGTCCTCATAAGCGTACCCGCACCCTGAAGTCATCGCGCCCAGCTCGACGAGTTTAGCCTTGATCTGAAGGGTCATCATCAGGAGCTCGGTGAGGCGACCCCTGTCGATGTCAACGCCCTCGAAGATGGAGTAGACGATGTCGAGGGAGTCCTCTACCATCAGGTACGCCTCAAAACGGATCTCCCGCTCAGTCCTCATATGGGAAGCCTCAGCCCCGATCAGGCTGGAGAAGAGGTAGGCGTTGGCGACGACACTGAGAACGAGGACTACGATGAAGATGGTCTTGGATAACCTCCCCAGGTCCAATTCGGGTTTAGCAGGCCCCATCGTCTGCTCCCCCTTCAACAGGTCGACGGCGGCCTCCCCCATGCCCGAGAGGGTGTACAGCCCCCGACCGTCTTTCTCTAGGAGCTCCTCCATGTTCCTGAGGTGGTAGGCGAGCATCCCCGAGTCCACGTCAAGGAAGCGGAGGAGCTGTGTGTATGAAGCAGGGCTATCTGAGAGAATCTCAATTATCCTCCGCCTAAGCTCGTGCTTCAGGATGTGGAAGACCCTGGGACGACTATAATCTGTGGGACTCACTCTCAATCCCCTTGATGTAAAATGCGGAGAAAGGTAAAAGGGTGTTGAGGGATGAACGTTGGCGTCAGTCGTACTTCTTGAGGACGACGGTCTGCGACAGGCTGTTGAAAAGCCTCTGATCCCTGGAGGGGTAGAGTATCCAGCCCAGGATGCAGTCGAGGGGGAGCAGGAACGCCTTCCCGAGACTCTGGATGGCCGACTTCCCCATGTTGATGGCCCCACCGCCTAGGCGCGCCACCTGAATTTTCATCACCATCTTGCCTACCGACTGCCCGTAGACGCCCTCCATGATCGTCCAGTACAGGAAGTGGAGGACGTTATTACCCCCGAAGTTTGCGAAGGGGATCATCCGTGGCATCATGCCCCATGTTCTGGGCATCCAGTAAACTCCCGGCAGCGTGAGCCAGGAGAGGGCGATGCTCAGTATGATGATGTCTATCAGCCAGGCTATGAACCTGTCACCCCAGGACGCCAAGACGAGACCCTCAGAGGATCCCATCTTAGCCCCGCACTCGGGGCAGAAGGCGGCGTCCTCGGGTACCTCCTTGCCACAGTTCTTGCAGAACGGCATGCACGGTCACCTTACAGGGATTTAGAATGAATGGCGTAAGTTATCTTTTACTCAGGGGATTAAACCTCTTCCTTGGCGCACTGTATCCTTCCTAGAAGCTCATCGGCCTCGGATGAGGGAAGCTTGATGGTGTAGAGGTACCTCTTCGACTTGACCTTGAGCTTTGTGACGTCGTTCAGCCGCTTCACTGTGCACTTTTGAGCCCCCGCCGTCAATGCGAGGAACTCGTCAGCGTCAAATATCTCCTTCGGCAAATCATCCACCTCAACGATGCACTCAGATTGAACGGGAGACCCGATAATAGGCTTTTCGGATCAGACCTCTGCCCTCTCGGGCTCACGGACGAACAAGTAGGCAAGGACCGCACACAATGCGAGGATACCGGCCTGTATGACCCAGGGTAGCGAGGGGCTGTACTCGTAGATATATCCGCCGAGCAGAGAGCCTATCGTAGCCGGTATGAACAGCAGGAAGCCCCTGGCGTAGCCGCCCCCTCCGACGCCGACCCCTATGCCCTGGCCAAGGGTCGCCATGACGCGTCCCCGTGTGTTCCTCGGGATCGTGTCGGCCAGGAGGACGTTGGTGGATATCCAGATGAAGGCGTTGCTCATAACTAGCATCACGTAAAGCAATGTGGTCATTATGAAGCCCTGGGACACCGTATATGCAAGGACGAGGGGAACAGCCGTTGAGAAGCCGACGAACATGCACCTCCTCGCCCCCCACTTGTCCACAAGGTTCCCGATGCTCATGCTGAGAGCGGTCTTCGTCAGACCCGCTGTCAGGAGGAGGCTCCCCCAAGTGTAGGCTGAGAGACCGATGTTCTCCTTGGCGTAGACGATCCAGAACGGCTGCACGATAGAGTTGATGAACGTGAGGAGTATAGCTATCAGTGTGTAGCCATGGAGGTTGTCATAGACCCAGCGTATGGACCGGAAGATGTCGCTGTAAGAGTCCCTCATTATCTGGACAACGTCCCACCCTATGCCGGTCCCGTTGTCGATGGTCTCCTTCAGGTAGCGGAGCCTGATGTAAGCGACGATGAAGGCCAGCATGAAGCTCAGTCCATAGCCGATTCGCATGGCTGGTTGCAGCGTGTAGGTGACAATAAGCCATCCACCTATGAAGGGGATGAAGATCCGGACCGCCTCAGGTATCACCATGGTGAGGGAGAGAATCCTACCGCGCGCCCCCACCGGTATCGAGTCGGCCATGATGGCGTTGAGGGCCGGCATATAGAAGAGAACCAGCTGCTGATACGCCATGCCGACTGCAAGCCACTGCCAACTGGGTGCCAGAACGAAGAGAAGGAAGCTCGAGGCGTAGAGGAACGTCGAAACGCCTACGAGCCTAGCTCTCCCAGACTTGTCGGCGATATAACCCCCTAGGGGGTATAGGAACATGCCTGCGAGCCCGGCGATGGCGTTCACCTGCCCGATCTGGGGCTTGCTGCCGCCCAACTCCAGTATGTAAAGGGAGAGATATGGGTAGACGATAGAGCCTGAGACACTCCAGATGACGCGGCTGACCGTTAGAACTAGGATGTTACCCTTCATCAATGAACGAATTGAATCCTGCTCAGTCATAGAATAAACCCCTATGAAATCCTGATAAGGCTATTTAGGTCAGATTTAAACATTCCCCGATACCAGGGAGGGGTTAGATCTTGAACTCGTCGCCCTCTTGTGGGGCGGCGGCATTCAGGTCAAGCTCGTCCCTTGCGAACTGGGCGAGTAACTCGCAGTTTTCGGACTCGCCGTGGATGACGTACACGTCTGGCTTGCCCTTGAGGCCTCTGAGAAACGCCTGGAGCTGCGTCTTCCCGCTGTGGGAGGAGAAGTCAAAGTGGCGTATCTGGGCCTTGACCTCCTGTTCCACATTCTTGATGGTGAACACCCCAGACTCCAGCAGCTTCGCTCCGCCCGTCCCGGGCACCTGGAAGCTGACCAGGAAGATGGCGTTCTTCTCGCCGAGGTACAGTTTCTCTATATAGTGCATCGCCGTGCCCCCCTGGAGCATTCCCGAGGGGGCCACCATGACGTCAGCGTTCCTTATGGCCTGCCGACGGTCCCTCCAGCCCTGTATCTCCCGGGTGCTGTTGACGACTTTCATAAAGGTCTTCGGAGTCTTGATGTAATCGGGGTTGTCGACGCTTATTTGGTTTACCGCCCGGGCCATCCCGTCGACGACAACTCTTGCCTTGAGCTTGTGGGCGTGCATAACAGCGAGCATCTCTTGGCTCCTGCCCACGGCGAATGCCGGGACCAGCACCTTGCCCTCGTTCCTCAGCACCTCCTTGATGGCGGCCACGAAGGCGCTCTCGATCTTCCTCCTGTCCTCGTGATCCGTGTTGGCGTATGTACTCTCGATGACGACGGCGTCGTACCTCTTACCGGGCACCTTCGCGCTGTGGACAAGCCTCGTCTTATCGGTGTTGAGATCCCCGGTGTAGAGGATGTTCTTGCCGCCCGTAGTCAAGTCAACCATCGAACTCCCCTGGATGTGACCGGCGTCCAACAGATTGAAGTCGATGTCCCCCATCTTCACCTTCTGCCCGTAC
>DATLAV010000145.1:0-2829 GCA_035527235.1 Patescibacteria group bacterium
CAACCCTAGGATCCGAGGCTGCCTCGACCGCTAGGAACCCGCTCCCCGTCCCCATGTCAAGCACTGAACCCCTGAACCTCGGACGCGCGTGCCTCAGAAGCAGCTCGGAGTCCTCGGCAGGCCTGTAGACGCCGGTCATACAAGCAATCAAGATGTGCCGATGGGTGAAAAGGCTGTCTCCACCTGCCCATTTTCTTAATAAAAGCCGGGTTGACCTTGATAGTGTATGATAGTCACCGTTTTGGGTTCAGGCGCCAACGGCGGCGTTCCACAGTGGGACTGTTGCTGCCCCAACTGTAGCCGTGCCCGGGGAAACCCGGAGCTTAGGAGGACCAGGTCCTCCGTGGCGGTCTCCCTGGACGGGGGGCAGCATGTGCTCATTGATGCCACTCCGGACCTAAAGTTCCAGTTGGAGGGCGTTGGGCTGACTCCCAAGCCTGAGGAGGCAGAGCACGGACGCCAGAGCAGAGTCGACACGGTGCTTCTCACCCACGGCCACGGAGACCACACAGTCGGTATCGCTGAGTTTTCGACTGGGAAGAGCTTCGAGATACCCGTCCACGGACCCCCCGACCTGATGAGATTCCTCTTCGGATCCGACGATCACGGCAGCTTCTTCGGAGACCTGGGGAGGCTGGCCCGTGACTACGTCGTCCCCCATGACCTCATGGACGGGGAGAAGCTGGACCTCCTCAACGGGCTCAGGGTGACAGGCTTCGAGATAGACCACACCGACAGGATGGAGGACGGCTCATGCTTCCCGAGCAGCACATTCGGTTACGAGCTGGAAGCCGATGGGAAGCGATTCGTCTACACCCCGGATCTGGGGCTCCTGACCGAAGATCTGCTTGAGAGGGTCGAGGGCTCGGATCTGTTCATGCTGGACGCCACCTTCTGGTGGGACGACGAGCTGAACAGGATCAGCGGGCTGAGCAAGACCTCCTACGACCTCGGGCACGTCCCGGTTGAGGAGAGCGTCGAGATGCTGAGGGGCAGGGGCATCGGGAGGGTGGTCTACACTCACCTCAACCACACGAACCCCCTCCTCGACCCGAGCCACCCTGCCATTAAGAAGCTCAGGGACGCTGGGTTCGAGGTCGCATACGACGGGATGAAGCTCAAGCTCTGAAAAATTAAAGGAAAAAAAGGTGTGGGCGTTTACAGGGTGTAGTTCGCCACGTAAGGCTCACGCCAGTCCATGTACCAGCCCACCAGCCTGCAGCCCTCATCATCCACGATCACCGTGTCCTTCGACATCATGATCTCGCCACTGGGGCCGCGGATGACCGGGCTGAGTACGACAACCATCCCTGACTTCAGCTCCGCGTCCTCAGAAGCGGTCAGATAGGGGGGCTCGTATGAGGTGACTCCGACCCCGTGACCTACCCCTAGGCCCGGTACCAGTTCGACGCCTTTCTTCGCTGCCTTTTCTTTAACGGCCTCGTAGACGGAGCTGCACTTGACGCCGGGCTTGATGGCGGCCATCGCGGCCTTCCTCAGCTTGACGAGGGCCTTGTAGGCGGCTAGCTGCTCCTCAGTGGGCTCCCCCTGGGCCATCATGCGGGCTCCTTCGGACCAGTATCCGTCCAGGCTGGTCCTGAGTTCCATCCTGACGTACTCCCCGGGCTTGAGATGCTTGTCGAAGCCGATGCCGTAGTTGGGGGCGAGGGGCCAGAACTTCTTTGCGTGCTCCCCGGAGGCGCTGGGGCCCACTGATTGGTGCCCGATGACGTCCAGCTCCCGCTCCATGGCGTGGACCCTTATCTCCTCGCTGAGGCTCATCTCCGAGCGGGTGCTCGTCACGAGGACGTGGTGTGCGACGCCGAAGATGGCGTGGTCACACCTATACGCTAGGTCCTCGAGTAGCTCGACCTCCTTCTCGGTCTTGACCACCCTCAGCTCCCTGAGCCATTCATCACAGGAGGTCAGCTTCGCCTTCGGCAGGGCTTCCTCCAGCTCCTCGTAGAGGGATAGGTGGACCCTGCACAGGTCGACGCCTATTTTCCCTGAGCTTACTCCTGAAGTATTAATGAGCTCAACAATAGCACTGACTACCTTGGAATGGTCTGCGGGCATCTCCACGTAGCCGACTGTCTTACCGATCCAGCTCAGGTTCCTGAAGGAGGACTCCCATTCCACCGGGCAGACACAGACAGGCTCCTTACCTTTTGGCCAGAGGAGTGCCATGCTCCTATCCGGGTAGCTGTAGGTGAAGGGGAGGTGGGCACCGCTCAGGTACTGGACGTTGTCGGGCCCGAAGACCAGCACTGCGTCGTATTCGGAGTCATTCAAGGCTGCCTTGAACTTCGTGATTACTTCTTCTATCATCATTCATCCCTCCTAGTGGGTTGCCCTGAAGCCCGTCACCTCGTAGAACCTGTCCCAGTTTCTGTACCAGCTCAGGAGCCTCGATCCCTCCTCCTCGACGACGTAGACGTCCTTGGAGTGGATCAGCTCCTTCCCGGGTCCAGTGGTGAATACGTCAACGGCGACCACCATGCCGGGCTCCAACTCCGTGTCGTCCCCTGGCGTCAGGTAGGGAGGCTCATGGTGGGACGCTCCTACCCCGTGGCCTATGCCGACGTCTCCCCAGAGGGGGACATCCCCTTTCTTGGCGAGAGCCTTAACCCTGTCGTAGACCTCACTGCATCTGACGCCGGGCCTGAGGGACTTCACGGCCTCCTTCTTCAACGTCATGTTGTCCTCGTAGGCCTTCGCATACTCCTTGGGGGTCTTCCCGGTGTAGGCCATGCGTCCGGAGTCGGCCCAGTACCCCTTGTAGTGGCCCGTGAAGTCGGCCTTGAAGGGGATCCCCACCCTGAAGACGCC
>DATLAV010000146.1:0-5201 GCA_035527235.1 Patescibacteria group bacterium
TTACCGGCAACAAAAGCGCAAAGCGTTGGTAGGGGGGAATTGATTGCATGGCGACCGCAATACAAGCGGACTCCGGGGGCCTTTTCAGTTGGCTCGACCGCTCGCACACCGTAGCGAAACCCGGCTTTAGCCGCTGGCTCGTGCCGCCGGCCGCGCTCTGCGTCCATCTCTACATCGGACAGGTCTACGCCTTCAGCGTGTTCAACCTGCCCATGACCAGGCTCATCGGCATTACGGAGTCCGCGCCGGGCGATTGGAAACTCACCGAGCTCGGCTGGATCTTCTCCATCGCCATCGTATTTCTCGGCTTGGCGGCCGCCTTCACCGGCACCTGGCTCGACCGGGTCGGCCCGCGCAAGGCCATGTTCACCGCCGCGTTGTGCTTCGGCGGCGGCTTCCTCATCTCCGCGCTCGGTGTGCATCTGCACCAGCTATGGCTCGTCTATCTCGGCTATGGCGTGCTTGGCGGTCGTCGGTTTGTTGCCGTAGACCTTGCCCACCGCGTTGAACCTGGTCACACCGTCTCCCCTGAGGGAGAGGTGGAAACGGCCCGTGTCTTTCCTGTAGAGGGCGTATCCCTCCAGCTCGTACCGAGTGCCGTTCTGGCCCATGTTCGCCTTGACGATCTTGTAGAGCGTCCACTCTGGGGTGCTCCAGATGGCCTTGGCGACCATCCTGAGCCCCACGGGGGTGCCCTCAGGGATCGCCTCCGAGATGACGGGCATGTCCTCCCGCTCCCAGGAGAGCCCCCTCACCCAGACTATCCAGACGCCGGGGACGAGCTTTTTTTCCTCCTCGGGGAGGGACTCATACTCCGCCACCAGGGCGTCTATGTCGACCTCATCTACCTCGTCGAGGCTGAGCTCATCGACGTACTCAAGGGCGGTGGCCGCCTGCGTCAGGCAGTCCCCGTTCTTCGTCAACGCGGGGACGCCGTTCCTGACAGCCTTAGCGGCTTTGACGATCTGAGTCGCCTTCAGGGTCACAGGGGTCTTGCACTTAGCGTTCATAGACTGCGGTTGTAGTGTCCTTGCGTAGGCCTGGACCTGGAGTATCGACGCCATCAGCGCCGCCACCAGCACCAGGCTGAGCATTATGGTGGTTCTCTTCTGCTTCATTTCAACCGCCTTGACGATGCCCTTGGTTATACTTCAGGAACCTCGTGGAACCGCCGCTCCAGAAGTTGGAACGATTGTTCCATATCAGTGAACTACATCCGTTTTCCACCTTTACATGAAAAGAAGCCCGGGAAAACGGGGGTTCAATTTTTGCGGTCACAATTCAAGGCAGGCTTCCACTGCGAGCCAGAAGAGCTTCTCACGCACAGAGCTCCTGTCAACCCAGTCTCGATGGTCCCACTCCTCCCCTCCCACGTCGTCGGCGCTGTAGAGCATCTGACCCAAGGTCACGCCCCTGAAGCGGGCGACGGCGAAGAACGCAGCGGCCTCCATCTCAACGGTCAGGCAGCCCTCCCCACGTCTCAGCTCGATCTTATCCGGGGTTTCGCGGTAGATGCCGTCGGTGGTCCACGTCTTGCCCTTGACGTGGGGGACCCTGTGGCGCTCAAGAGTCCTGTCGATAGCAGAGACTGCCTCCGAGGACGCCTCGACCTCCCGTGCGGGGGGAAGGTAGTGGTATGAGGTGCCCTCATCCCTCACGGCGGAGACCGGGACGACGATGTGGCCCACGTCGAACTCGCTCTTCAGCGTCCCGGCGCCCCCGCAGACGATGAACTTGCTGCAGCCGAGGGCGATCACCTCCTCGAGCAACCCGGCAGCGAGGGGGGCGCCTACCCCGGGGTGGAATACTGCGATACGCTGCTCGTCGACTTCCATCTCGTATATGGGGTGCTCCCCCATCTCCGACCTGCAGGCATGGACCCTGACCGCCTTTCCGGCGTCGAGGAGCCCGTCGATGACGTCCTGGAAGAAGCAGATGACGCAGCGTTCCGATATGTCGATGGGATTAATGAGTTCAGTGGGCTCGAGGAGCGCCTTTCGCGTCGGGTCGTGCTCCAGAATGGGGAACTCCCTGCGCTTCATGGTGACTACCAGCTCACCTGAGGATAAAACTCCTTTTCTACGATCAGGTAAGATGATCAGTCATGGAAGATGACCCCTTCGTGAGGGCGCCGGAGGCGTTCAGCCTCTTTGGTGAGCCCCTGTACCGGTCCCCTATAAGGCTCTGGCTCCCCAGCGACGAGGAGGGGTACCAACGCAAGATGAGGGAGTTGGAGGAAAACCTCAAGGCGGCACGGAAGGAGTACGCCGAGAATCCGGAGGATCCTGAGAGACTCCTCTGGCTAGGGCGCCGCACCGGCATCCTCGGAGATTTTCGGAAGGCCGCGGCTATCTACAGCTTCGGTGTCGAGAAGTGGCCCAACGATCCCAGATTCTACAGGTTCAGAGGGCACAGGTTTGTGATCCTGAGACTCGTCGATCTCGCCATAACGGACTTCGAGAGGGCTGCTGAACTCATAAAGGGCAAGCCCGATGAGCCCGAGCTCTACGCCAGCGGCGGACCGAACAGGGACAAGATGGGCGTCTCCAGCTTTCACTGGAACGTCTGGTACCACTTGGGATTCACCTACCTGGTAGCGGGGAGGTTCGAAGAGGCGGCTGAGGCCTACAGACGATGCATGGAGGTGAGCGACAACCCGGAGAGCGTGATCGCGACCTCCCACTGGCTCCACATGACCCTGATACGGCTGGGTCGGTGGGATGAAGCCGAGGAGCTGCTACAGAAAGTTAAGCCAAACATGGAGCTTGTCGAGGTGGGTGACTACTACGAGACCCTCCTAATGCAGAAGGGATTTCTGACCCCCGAGGAGCTACTGGAGAAGGCCCGGTCCGAGGGCCCAGTGAGGTTCATGACGAGGGCTCAGGCTGTCGGGAACCTGTACCTGGCGAAGGGGGAGACGGAGAAAGTTGTCGAGGTGTTCAGTGAGATACTATCCACGGGGGAGTGGACCGGTGGCGTCTTCCTTCTCGCCGAAGCCGAACTCAGAAGGCAAGGGAGATCGAGCTAGCTCCCCCATCTTATAAACCCGGGAATTGAAGAAGGAAAGGGACCTCCATGCTGCTACCCCCCCTAATCGGTCAGGGCGGAACAGACCTACTCATCTAGCTCCTCCCCATAGCCGTCATCCTCTTCATAATGAACCAGGGCAAGGGAAACCGAGGCAAGGGCGACACCGTCGTCAAGTCCTGGTATACGACCCTCGTCGTCGAGGACGCCTACAGCGCCGTCGTCGAGGAGTCCGACACATGGAGGGAGGAGGATAAAAGGAACGCGGAGAGGATCTCGTCGTCCCTCGCATACCGGGCCCCCACCCTCTTAAGCGGCAGGAGGGCCGGGGACAGGTTCGAGGCCGCAGAGGAGATCCCCCCCAGACTCTACAGAATGCAGAACCGGACCGGCCCCATCTACTTCGAACTCATCAACGTGGCGGAGGGGGGCACCGTCGTCAAGGCCACCTACCCTTCGAGCATCAGGGCCCGGGTGATGAGGTTCAAGGCGACCCAGCCCCTCGAGATCCCCCGTATACCCCTGGGGACCCGATGCCCTTCCTGCGGGCAAGCAGTCCTCCCCGAGTTCAGCCTCTGCCCCTACTGCGGAGAGGAGATGCTCAAGGAGTAGGCCGATATGGAACTCTAGAGACTCCTCGCCCACAGCCACTGGCTCACCCTCAAACTCCGGGGACGCGAGCTCAGGCTTTACGCCAGGTGCACGGGATACGCCACTGGACTCGCATCACCTGGATCGCCTCCACCCTCCTCGACCTCGACGACCCACCTTGGTACATGGCGCGCGCGCCCCTCCATGTACATCGCCCTTGGATTTGAAGCCAAAAGTCCACTTACGATCTCCCGTTAACTCCAAAATAAACTGGTTTGTTTGCGGAAAATACCTGCGAAACAGGAGACGGCTTTTCCAGAAGCAGAGAGCTACTTGGCTAGGAAGCTGGAGAACCCGAGGCTTCTGGAAATAAAGTTCCACACGTTCAGACACTGGAAGGCAACCAAGCTCTACCACCAGACAAAGGATTTACTGTTCGTGCAGCGTTTTCTGGGGCATCGAAGCGTCCAGAATACACTGAAGTACATATAACTGGACGCTGTACTATTCGACGACCAGGACGAGCAATACGTGTGCAAGGCAGCCTCAAACGTCGACGAAGCCATGAACCTCATAGAGCTTGGCTTCGAGCACGTCCGCGATTTCGATGACCCGAAGCTCTTCAGGAAGCGTTCCTAGCCTCCATGTAGCCCGGGAGAAAGCAGGAGTAGCCCGGGCGAGATTCGAACTCTCGTCGGAGGGTCCAAAGCCCTCCATCCTCGTCCGCTAGACGACCGGGCTCCAACAACCATACACCCCCGACACCCACGTCAGACCCCACACACCAACCTAAAATCAACCACTACACGGAAAAAACATAGGGGGGGTCACACATCGGAACCTGAAACAACCGCCCCACAAAGAAAGCAACCCAAAAAACGCTCCATCCCGATCCGATTCCAAGAAAAAACACCGGCAATTCCAAGAAAAGCCAAGGTCAATCCACTCACGCGTACCACAAAAATAGGGGGGAGGGAGGGTCATGCATCGGAACCCGAAAACGCCCCCGATCACCATCGATTCATACCAAAAGGGGCATAAATGTATACCAAAAACATCGCCCCAACTCCCCACAACCCGCACAGACAGCCATCAAGCAGAACAGTAGCTGAACAGTACCTAGACAGTACCAAACAGAATAAAAAACAAACCAGAAAAACAACCCAAAACCAAAAAGCAACCCCCAAAACCACCCAAATCCCACACACAAACCGAAGGGGGGAGGGGCAACATGGTGGGCCGGGCCGGACTCGAACCGGCGACCTCTGCCTCGTAAAGGCAGCGTCCTAACCAGGCTGGACTACCGGCCCCCCAGAAGAAAACCCCACAACCAACTTAAAACAATAACCAGTCAGCCACCAAGCAACCCACGCATCTCAGCGTCCAACGCCAGCAGCCTCCCCACCGACGGATGATCCCGACCATGCCTCCTCTCATACCACCCAACGGTCACGGAGAAATCGATCTCCCGCCCCCTGTCCGTCAGCTTATCAGCGTACGCCACCAGCTTCTCCTCAAGGGACTCAGGGATGAAGTCCACCCCCGGCAGCCCCAGCTCCGTAGCCTCCCCCGCAGGAATCCCC